>PMCG01000020.1:1461-3361 GCA_003155335.1 Acidobacteriota bacterium | reverse complement strand
GAGAGAAGATCCGTCAGTAGCGCCTGCGGAATCGTGAGCCGCCGCACCGTCTCGGCCAACGCGACGAAGATCGGGCCCTCGGCCCGTCCGGCGTAAGCTGCGTCGAGGCGCGCCGCCCACTCGTCGAGCCTCTCGCTGCGCTGGCCCTCGTATGCCGGCTCNNAGCCCGACCGGGAAGTTCTCGTAGTGGGCGCGAGCCAGGGCCTCGCAGCGCGCAAACGCCTCGTCCAGAGCAGGCGTGGAACTCACGGCGTCAGGCCTTCGGCTTCGTCTGCGACGCGCGCTCCTCAGGGACCGCTGCGCTCTCCTTCGCCACGGTTTGGGAGGAGCGTTCGAGCGCCTTGCGCGCCATCTCTTCCGCGGCGGCCTTGGTGCTGGCGACTTCCTGCTCCAGACGACGCAGCTTCTCCAAGAACTCGCGCTGCTTGAACACCCCTGTCCCGTGCGGCATCCGCATTTCCTCCCGTGGGGCCAGCCACGACAGCGCTGCCTGCGAGCGCCTCTCGGCGCGCCAGAAGCGCGCGGCGAATATCAGAGCCCGTGCTTGGCGCGCACCCGCGCCTCGGCGTCAAACCAGTCCATGACCTCGTCCCCCGGGACGCCGTTGGCCTGACGCGCTTCGTAGATCTGGAAGGCCGCCTCGCGAATCTCCTCGAACAGCTTCTCAGGGTCCGGTACCCAGTCCTTGACCTCGAACTCTTCGGGCTTCATGCGTCCCCCTCCGCCCGCACCAGCTCCGTGATCGGCCGGACCGGCGCTACGCCAGCCTGACGCTGACCAGCTTGCTGACTCCGGGCTCTTCCATGGTAACACCGTAGAGCCGGTCTGCGATCTCCATCGTCTTGCGGCTGTGGGTGATCAGCACGAACTGGGTCTGGTCCTTGAGCCCTTCCAGCATCTTGACGAAGCGATTGACGTTGGCGTCGTCCAGCGGCGCGTCCACCTCGTCGAGGATGCAGAACGGCGAAGGCTTGTACTGGAAGATCGCGAAAAGCAGAGAGATCGCCGTCAGGGCCTTCTCACCGCCTGAGAGCAGCATGACGTTCTGCAGCCGCTTGCCCGGCGGTTGGGCCATGACGTCGATGCCGCTCTCGAGCACGTCTTCTTCGTCGATCAGGGAAAGGCCGGCGGTGCCGCCGCCGAAGAGCTGGCGGAAGACCTCGCCAAAGTGCTGGTTGACCACCTCGAATGCCTCGCGGAAGCGCTCGCGCGACGTGCGGTCGATCTTCTTGATCGAGGAATCCAGGTCGGCGATCGAGTCCAGCAGGTCTTGCCGCTGCGTCGTCAGGAACTCGTAGCGGCTCTCGTGCTCCTCGAGCTGCTCCACGGCCAAGACGTTGACCGGCCCCATGCGCTCGAGCCGCTCGCGAACCTCCTGAATCTGTCCGCCCAGAACCTCTGGATCGCTGAGCTGGTCGTCCTGCGACAGGCTCGTGGCCGCCTGCGCCGCTGTCAGGCCCAGCGCCTGGTGACACTCGCGCGTGAGGTGGTCCAGGTCGGCTTCGATGCGCGCACGCGTCACGTCCAGCTCGCTGACGGCGTCGCGCAGCATGCCGTGCTCGCGCCGCCGCTCCTTGAGCCCCAGCTCGCGCCCTTCCAGCTCGTTGCGCAGGTCGCGCACCTGATCCTCGACCAGCGTGCCTGACCCGGCCACGCGGTCGCGCTCCACCAGGGCCTCGGCCAGCAGGCGCTCGCACTCCGCCAGCTCCGCTGCGAGCTCCGCGCGCCGGCGTTCGAGCTCCTCGGCGCGATTGCGCGCTGTGCCGATCCGGCCCACGAGTTCCTCGTGATCCTGGACCAGACGCCGGTGCTCCGCGCCGGCGGCGCTCAGGCGTTCGCGCAGCGCGGCCACGGCCGAACGCACTTCGGATGCGCGTGCCTGAGTTGTGTCGCTCTCGAC
>PMCG01000020.1:0-1439 GCA_003155335.1 Acidobacteriota bacterium | reverse complement strand
CGCCGCTCGGTGTCGAGCACCGTTGCCTTGCGTTCCAGCCGAACGCTCTCCTCGCTGGCCGTCGCCAGCTCGTGGCGCACGGCCACCAGCTCCATCTCGCACGCGTGCACCTGCTCCTCGAGCGCACGCACCTCGGCAGCGGCCACCTCGCCGCGAGCAAGCTCCTCGCGCTCGCGCTCGCGCACTTCCTTGAGGCGAGCCTCGACTTCGCCGATGCGCAACCCGACCTCGCGCACCTCACGCCGCGGTGCCAGCAGACCCTTGACGCCGCGGCCGCCTTCCACGAGCCCGCCGCGCAGGGTCTCGCCCGCCAGGGTCACACAGGCCACCGGTCCGTGGCGCGACACGATGTCGAAGGCGTCCTCAAGGCTGCCGACGAGCAATGCCTCCGGCAGAGCCGCACGGATCTGCTCCGCATAGGGGCCCGTTGCCCGGTAGACATCTCCTAGCAACCCGGTCACCTTGGGCTCTTCGGCTGCGATCTGCCGCAGCAGGTGGCAACCCCCTTTTGTTCGCGCTGAGGCCACGGGCAGGAACGCACCGCGTCCCGCGCCCGAACGCTCGAGACAGCGCACGCCGCGCAGCGCGTGGTCTGCATCAGGCGTGAGCACGGCCTGCAGGCGGTCCCCAAAGAACGCTTCCATCGCCCGCTCATAGGCCGGGTCGTCCGTCTCGACAGCGTCGGCCACGACACCGAGCACTTCGACGGGCCCTTCGGGCGCCTGCTCGCCGCGCTCTTGCATCGACAGCANNGCCCTCGTCAAAGGCCGAGTGCGTCGTCACCATCTCTTCGAGCGACGCCAGTCTGCCGGCCAGGCTGTCGCGCTCGCTTTGGAGGGCCTCGCCCCCCTGCGCGAGCGCGGCCGCGCCAGTGCGTGCCTGCTCCACGCGCGCCGCCGACGCGGCCAGATCGAGCGCTAGCTGCGCCTGCAGGCCCTCGCACTCCGCACCGCGCTGAGCAGCCGCGGCCTGTGCTGCCGCTGCACGCGCGCGCTCCCGGTCCAACTCGTCCTGCTCAGTCGCAAGTTTGACCAATGTGGCAGCCGCGCGGTCGGCGCTACCCTGCGCCGATTCGCGGGCGTTCTGCAGCATCGCGATCCGGCTCATCAGCCCGACCTGCGCATCGCGCGCAGCGTCTAGGTCGGACTCGTTAGCGGCCAGCCGCGACGCGCACTCCGCCACCGCAGAGTCTGCCAGCCGAGAGCCCTCCTCCGACGCCGCGAGCTGCTCCGCCAGTCGTCGGTTCTCCGCCTCACGCGTCGAGATGAGCTCGGCCAGGGGTGCGACGCGGGCCTCGAGCCCCGCGGCCTCGCCGTGCGCCTCGGCCGCACGGGCGCCGCTCTCGGCAATCTGCTCGCGGCAGTAGCCGCTGCGACCTTCATGGCGCTCGACAGCCAGCGTCGCCTCTGACAAGCGCTGGCGCGCCTGTTCCAGCCGGG
>PMCG01000368.1:28398-30974 GCA_003155335.1 Acidobacteriota bacterium | reverse complement strand
GTCATCCCCTGTGAGCGAACCGGCATGTTCGGCTGGACGGTGCGCGTGCGGCCGAACCACGCGGACGTGAACAATCTCTTCTCGCTGGGCCTGATCGCCTGGCAATAGCGTGCGGGTGCGGCCCGCTCCCAGGCGCGGACGAGGACGCCGGTTGTTTGACGCGTCGGACGCCGCGGCCCAGAATGGCCGCACATGGACGAGACNNGAGGTCGTCGAGCGCCCGGCCTCCGTCGTCAAGGAGCTGATCGAGAACGCGCTGGACGCCGGCGCGCGCCAGATCGCGGTCGAGATTCAGGGCGGCGGCCGCACGTTCCTGCGCGTGCGCGACGACGGCTGTGGCATGAGTCGCGAGGACGCGCGCCTGGCCATCGAACGCCATGCCACGTCGAAGCTGCGCACGCTCGATGATCTGGCGTCCGTGGCGACCCACGGCTTCCGCGGCGAGGCCCTACCGTCCATCGCCAGTGTGGCGCACCTGGTCCTCAGCACCTGCGACCAGTCCTCGCCCGCCGGCACCGAGGTCGAAGTCCAGTTCGGCCGCCTGGTCCATGTGCGCGACACCGGGCACCCGCGCGGCACGACTGTCGAGGTGCGCGACCTGTTCGGCGCAGTGCCCGCGCGACGCAAGTTCCTGCGCGCAGACTCGACCGAGGCCGGCCACGTGGCCGAGGTCGTCACGCTCGCAGCGCTCGCGCATCCGCAGGTGGGATTCGGGCTGACCACAACGGCGCGCACGCTGATCACCGCTCCACCCACGACCGGACTTGGACCCCGCATCTACCAGCTCTTCGGCGGCCGCTTGCTGTCGAGCCTGACCGCCGTGGACGGTGGCGCGGATTGGGTGCACGTCACCGGCCTCATCTCACGGCCCGATCGACCGCAGCCGGCGCGCGCGTCCATCCGCCTTTTCGTGAACGGCCGTCCGGTGCGCGATCGCGCGCTCTCCAAGGCCGTGCTCGATGCCTGCCGCAAGGCCGGTGTCTCCGACCCACGCCCCGAGGCGTTCCTGTTCATCGAGACGCCGCTGGCAATGGTCGACGTCAACGTCCATCCTGCCAAGACCGAAGTGCGTTTCGCCGACGCGCGCGTGGCCTGGGCAGCCATGGAAGGGGCGGTGCGGCAGGCGCTCTCCACCGGAGCACGACAGAGCGCGCCGCTTGCCGACACCACGCGCGTGAGCGCAACCGTCGAGCGTGCGGCCAGGGACGCAGCCGGGTCGGAACGCATCTCGTTTGGCCGATCCGCGCAGCCTGATCTCCTCGTGCGCGAGACCGCTCCGACGCCCTACGCCGCGCCATCAAACGCTGCCCAGCTCCGCGAGGAACCGGCCGGCCAACTCGCGGTCCTGGGCCAGCACCGCCTGACTTACATCGTTGCCAGCGACGGTGAGGAGCTCGTGCTGATCGACCAGCACACGGCGCATGAGCGCGTGCGCTTCGAGGCGCTCCTCGCACGCATGGCGACGCACTCGGTGGAATCCCAGTTGCTCCTCGCGCCGGCCGTTGTCCCACTGGCGCCGCGCCTGCTGCCGCTGGTCGAGACCCACGCGGCGCTGCTCTCGGATCTTGGCTTCGACGTCGAGGGCTTCGGCGGTGGCTCGGTGCGCCTGCGCGCCGTGCCGGCCGTGCTCGGCACGCGCAAACCGGATGAGGCGCTAGAGGGCATCCTGCGCGACTTGATCGAGCGCGAGGGGACGGATTGGCTCGTGTCCGGCGATCGCGAGCGCCTGGCAGCGACTGTCGCCTGTCACTCCGCGGCCCGCGCCGGCGATGCGCTCACGCGCGAGGCGATGAGCGCCATCCTGCGCGATCTCACCAAGACGCAGCACCCCACGCTCTGCCCGCACGGACGCCCGACAGTGGTGCGCATCCCGCGCGACGACGTCAGCCGCTGGTTCGGCCGCAAGGGCTGGCGCCGCGAGTAGCGGCGCGGTCACTCGCCGATGAGCTTGCGATAGGCAGCGGAGTCGAGGAGCGCGTCGAGCTGCTTGGTGTCGTCAGGTTTGACGACGATCATCCAACCCTCGCCGTACGGATCGCTATTGACCGTCTCGGGCTTCTTGGCGAGCGCGGCGTTGACCTCCACGACCTCGCCCGCGACAGGGGAGTAGAGCTCGGAGACGGCCTTGACGGATTCGACCGTGCCGAAGGACTCGCCGGCCTTGAGCTTGCGCCCGACCGCCGGCAGCTCGACGAAGACCACGTCGCCGAGCGCGGCCTGGGCATGGTGGGTGATGCCCACGACGCCGCGGGCGCCCTGTGGCCGAATCCATTCGTGGTCCTTGGTGTAGCGGAGCTCGGCGGGATACATGAAGGTCATTCTCCTGGTAGAGACGCTTATCCTACGCGAGTCGCGGGCCGTTTGTAGAACGGCGTTGGCACGACTCGAGCGGCAATGCGCTGGCCGCGAATCTCGATCTCGATCTCGGTTCCGATCGCGGCGCGTGCCGCAGGCAGGTAGGCCAGGCCGATGGCCTTCTTGAGGTACGGCGCATGTGTGCCCGAGGTGACAGCTCCGACGCGCTGGCCGTCGAGCCAGACAGGGTAACCGTGGCGCGCGATCCCGCGCCCGGTCAT
>PMCG01000368.1:28178-28333 GCA_003155335.1 Acidobacteriota bacterium | reverse complement strand
CCGGTCTCGATGAGCCGCTTCCATAGGCGCGGCGCGGCGCTGGGCGAGACGAGCAGCTCGAACCCGTCTTCGCCGGTATAGCCCGTGCGTGAGACCGTTGCCGGCAGCCCATCGACTTCGCCCTGCGCAAAGTGGTAGTACGCGATCTTGTCGAG
>PMCG01000368.1:26758-28145 GCA_003155335.1 Acidobacteriota bacterium | reverse complement strand
TTGGCGATGTTCGCGGCGTTGACCACGATGAGATAGCGGTCGGCGGCGCGGCGCATGACGATGATGTCGTCCACCGGGCAGCCGGTCTGCATCGGCAGTGCCGAGTATTGCGCGCGGCCGTCGTTGAGCTTCGCGACGTTGTTGCACGTCACGCGCTGCAGGAATGGCAGAGCGCCGGGACCCTCGACCTCAAACTCGCCCATGTGGGAGACGTCGAACAGGCCAGCGGCGGTGCGCACAGCCAGGTGCTCGGCAACGATGCCCGAGTACTCGACCGGCATCTCCCAGCCCCCGAAGCCGACCATTTTGGCGCCAGCTTGGCAGTGGATATCGAACAGTGGAGTGCGGCGCAGGGGGGTAACGGTGGTGTCCACGAGACGGGTCCCTTCGCTACGGTCGGCAGCCGGAGTATTCCACGCGTCTCTGCCTCGGTCAATGCACGCAGTACCCAGTGCGACTTGATTGCCGGCGCCAGGACAGCTAGAATCTCCGTTTCGTGCGCTGGCTCTGAAGCGCACGCCGAGGAGGACGCCGTGGCGCAGCGATGTGACGTCTGTGGCAAGGGAGCGCAGTTCGGTAACCGCGTCAGTCACGCGCACAACGTGACCCACCGGCGCTTCCGGGTCAACCTGCGCAGCGTGCGTGCCGTCGTCGGCGGCAGCCATCAGCGCGTGCGCGTCTGCACGCGCTGTTTGCGCTCGGGCAAGATCGTCAAGCCCACCCCGCAGAAGAAGGCCGCATCTGCCAGCGCCTGAGTAGGGGCGATTCACGAATCGCCCCTACTCAGAAGGACCCCTGACATTCAGCTAGAACGCGGCGATCGCTACCGAGCGCTGCTGTGTCGCTCGACGCCGATCACGCCAGCCACGCCGCGAATGGCCTTGACGACTCGCTCCAGGTGCTTGAGGTCGTGGATGCGGACGGTGAGGCCGACGGCAGCCGTGTGGTCGTCGAAGGCGTTGGCCTCTGCGTTTCGAATGTCCGTGCTCAAGTCGGCGAGCACGCCCGTGATGGCCGCCAGGATGCCCGAGCGGTCCTCGACGGTCACGGCCAGACCGACGTCGTAGTCCTCCTCGCCGCCGGTCTCCCAGTCGACCTCGACGCGGCGCTCCGGGTCGTACATCAGGTTGACGATGTTCGGGCACTGTTGTGAGTGAACAGAGACGCCGCGACCGCGGGTGATGTAGCCGACGATCGGCTCGCCCAGGATAGGGCTGCAGCACTTGGCCCGGGTGATCAGGAGATCGTCAACGCCGCGGACGCGGATGCGCTGCTCGCCGCCGCGCAGCAGACGTCCCACGGCAGCGATCGGGTGCAGTTTCTCCTGAGGCGGTGCGGCCAGCTTCTCCGGCGGAAGCAGCCGCGCCAGCACCTGGCGCACGGCGAT
>PMCG01000368.1:1169-26703 GCA_003155335.1 Acidobacteriota bacterium | reverse complement strand
GTCGTGTTGAGGTAGTGGCGGATCTTGGTGCGTGCGCGGTTCGTGACCGCGATCGAGAGCCAGTCACGGCTGGGCATGTGGCCCGGCGCGGTGAGGATCTCGACGATATCGCCGTTCTGGAGACGGTAGCGCAGCGGGACGATCTTGCCGTTGACACGCGCACCGACGCACTGGTGCCCGACCTCGGTGTGGATGGCGTAGGCGAAATCAACGGGCGATGCGTTGCGTGGGAAGGTCTTGACCGCGCCTTTGGGCGTGAAGCAGTAGACCTCCTCCGGGTAGAGGTCGACCTTGAGCGAGTTCAGGAACTCGTGGGGGTCCTTGATCTCCTGCTGCCACTCGAGCAGCTGCCGCAGCCAGGCAAAGGCCTGGTCGTCCTGGTCCGCACCGGTGCGCCCTTCCTTGTACTTCCAGTGCGCGGCGATGCCCTCCTCCGCGATGCGGTGCATCTCGTGAGTGCGGATCTGGACCTCGAAGGGCTGGCCCTCGTCGCCGATGACGGAGGTGTGCAGCGACTGATAGCCGTTGGGCCGCGGCACGGCGATGAAGTCTTTGATGCGACCAGGCACTGGACGCCAGAAATTGTGGAGCACGCCGAGCACGGCGTAGCAGTCTGGCACCGTCGCTACGAGGACGCGGAAGGCGACGAAGTCATAGACCTGCTCCAGCTCGATGCGCTGCCGCCGGAGCTTCAGGTAGAGCGAGTAGAGCCGCTTGATGCGGCTGTCCACCTCGGCGTCGATGCCCGCGGCCGTGAGGCGCTCCAGGATCGTGGCTTTGATCTTGTCGATGAACACCTGCGCCTTCTGGTGACGATCCTCGACGCGCGTCGCCAGGTCGCGGTAGTCGTCGGGCTCGAGGTACTGGAAGGCGAGATCCTCTAGCTCGTTCTTGACCTTGCCCATCCCCAACCGTCCGGCGATGGGGGCGTAGATCTCCGTCGTCTCCCGCGCGATCTTCAGGCGGCGCTCCTCGGGCAGGTGCACGAGCGTGCGCATGTTGTGAAGCCGGTCCGCCAACTTGACGATGATGACGCGCACGTCATCGACCATCGCCAGGAGCATCTTGCGGTAGTTTTCTGCCTGGCGCTCCTCAGAGGTCGCGTACGTGAGCTTGCTGATCTTGGTCACGGCCTCGACGATGTGCAACACGTCCTCGCCAAAGTANNACGCACACCGGGTCCATGTGCATGTCGGCCAGGATGGCGGCGACCTCGAGCGGGTGGACGAGATAGGGCTCGCCCGAGGCCCGCACCTGGCCCTTGTGCTCCATGGCGGAGAACACGTACGCCTTGCGCAGGATCTCCAGGGCGGCCGTGGGGTGATGCCGCCGGACGGTGTCGACGATATCCTCAAAGCGGATCATGATGTCCCCGCGGCCAGTCTATGGACCCATCCGAGGGCCGTCAAGGCGCCACACCGCAGGCGGGGGGTCTCAGTGGGTCGGGCGTTGGGGTCGCGCGCGAGGGAGCCGCTACTTCCTCTTGCTGGGCGGTGCGGCAGGCGCGGCAGCGTTCAGACGTGCTGCGATGCGCGTGAGGTCGCTGCGCATCATCCTCTTGACCATCAGCTCCAGCAGCACGCGCTCGAACCAGTAGAAGTGCGGACGCGGGTTGTCCGCTCTGGAGCGGTTCAGGTAGACCAAGTACGAGTGGCCGTCGTGCGGGATGAACAAGAGGAGATCGAGCGACGCCTCGAAGTAGTGACTGGCGTAGAGCTGCTTGGCGGCCAGGGCCACACAGCTGCCTGCGCCGGCGCGTGGGAATAGGGCGCCGTGGGTGAGGCTCACCACCGGAGCACGATAGCGCTTCTCCAAGGTCCAATAGAAGAAGTCCTCGACCTCCGCAGTCGGCGGCGTCGGGTAGGCCTCGAGGTGTGCCCGCACTTCGGGCAGCAGGGCGTCGACCCATGTCGGTAGACGCAGTAGCGTTGCTAGCACCTCGCCGACGCGCACCGAGCGAGAGCGGTCGGCGTAGACCGGCAGGCCTGCGTTCCCGTGCGCCTGATACTGCTCGGCGCGAGTCAGGAGCATGCGCTTCATGAAATCGCCGGGTAGGCTCGAGGCCTTGCCTTTCTCGGTCACGATGGGCATCCGCGAGGTCTCGTCTTCCGGCAGGCGCACCTCACACTTCCCAAGACGGCAGTGACCGAGGTCTTTCGCGTCGTTCGGATCGACCAGAAACGGCGCAAAGTCCTCGGGCCGCGCCGGCTTTCCGACATCGCCGAATTGGTACAGTGCGTCGGTGGGTCGCATGCCCTTCGGATCGCGGAACACGTCGAGCGCGCGTTCGCGGGAGGCCGACACGCGCACCATGCCCAGCACGATGATCTCGAGATTGTCGGGGGTATCGATGACGCGGGCGATGGGCTCGTCGCGCTCAAGGTGTTGCCCGTCGCCAGCGGAGAACTCGGCGAGCACCGCCGAAAAGAGGTCGCGGTCCGGCGCACCGGCCAACGCCGCGCGTCCTGGCAACAGCGACGCCGCGAGGGCGGTTAGGGCGCACGCGCCTGTAATCTCGTAGCCACGCAATCGCATCGTCTTCTTCTTCTCTTGTCTCGGGCCAGGGAGCCGCGACGTTGCCGAGGAACTGTTGCCCAGGCCCCAGGTGACGCGCCACCGGAGCTGAGAGGCATTCACCACCTCTTCGCCCTCCAGCCTGGCAGGGAATTGTACTTCTACTTGCGAAAAACACCACACGGCAAGCTGCGCATCGCTTGGTGGCCCGCGTGATGGCCTTGGGGCGTTTGACAGGTTCGCGACCGCTTCGCTAACATTCGTAGTTCCTAGCGCGGCGCAGGTCGGCAAGCACGGTAGCCACTATGGTCTCCTTTGGTGAGAACCTCCGCAGAGAGCGCGAGCTTCGCGGCATCGAGCTGGCGGAGATCGCCGCAGCCACGAAGATCGGCGTGCGTTTCCTCCGTGCGATTGAGCAGGACCGCGTGGACATCCTGCCTGGCGGCGTGTTTCCGCGGGCGTTCGTGCGGCAGTATGCGGCCTTTGTGGGGCTGGACGTGGAGCGCACTGTCGCCGAGTTCGTGGGCGCGTACGGCAGCCGCCCGAGCGAAACGCCGGCCACGCCCGTGCGCCGCTCGCGCGCGGGGCGGAGTGCGACCGCACTCCTGGCCGCCGCAGGCCTGCTGGGCCTCGGACTGGTCCTTGCGGGGCGTCCGGGGTCAAGGAACCGGTCGGCCGGCATGCGCCTGCCCACCATCGGCGCTACGAGCCCCAGCCGGGCGACCACCCCCGATCCCGCTCAGGCCGCAGGCATCGTGCTCCAGATGCGCGCCGAGAAGGAGTGCTGGGTCGAGGCCCATGTCGACGGGCAGACCTTCATGAATCGCACCCTGGTCGTGGGCGAAGCCACGACGGTCGAGGCCGCCAACGAGATCCTCCTGACGGTGGGCAACGCTGGCGGACTCGTGGTGAGTCTCAACGGCCAGCCGGCGCTGCCCCTGGGCCGCAACGGCGAGGTGCGCCGCAAGGTCCGCATCACGCGCGAGAACCTGCCCACCTTCGTCCAGACGCCCGTCACCGTCGCGTCATCCCGGAGTGGATAGCGATGGCTGAGCCCCGTCTCCCCAATCCTCTGGTCGATCAGTTTCGCCGTGGCGGAGTGCCGCACGATCTGCGGCTGATGGCCGCGCAAGGCGCCCTGCCGCTCAAGCCCGAGGACCTGGTCGATTTGCTGCTGCACCTCACGCGTGACGCCGAAGAGGACGTGCGCGCGGCGGCGGACGCGACCCTGCTGGCCACGCCGGCCGAGACGATGCTGGCGCTCGCGAAGGATCGCCAGACGCCCTCAAACGTGCTCGCGTGGGTGCTCGCCAACCGCCCTGAGGGCGAGCTGCGCGAGGCGGCGCTGCAGAATACGTCTATGACCGACGACGCCATCGAGGCCCAGGTCCACGACCTCCCAGCCGAGCTGGCCGAGCTTGTGGTCATCAACCAGGTGCGTTTGCTGCGGCGCATCACGTTGCTCGAGGCCGTGGAGTCGAATCCGCACCTAAACGCCGATCAACGTCGTCGGTTGCGCGAGTTGCGCGAGACTTTCCGGATCGGCGAAACCGCCGTGGCGCCGCCACCTGCCCCGGCGGAGCCCAGCGAGCCCACCACGACAGCGGTAGCGGAGCCGGTGATCGAGGAGCCTCCCCCGGCCACGGTGGCCGAGGCCCTCAAGCGCTACCTCACCGAACAGGAGCAGGGCGAGACCCAGAAGGTCAGCGCTGTGCAGCGCGTGTTCCAGATGAACACCGCCCAGAAGGTNNGCCGTGCTCGGCAGCCCGCGCCTCACCGACGCCGAGGTCGAGGCCATCGCCGCAATGCGCAACGTCCAGGACGAGATCCTACGCATCGTCGGTACGCACAGGGAATGGACCAAGCGCTACAGCGTCATCTCTAGCCTGGTCAAGAACCCGCGCACGCCGTTGGCCGTGTCGCTCAATCTGGTCGCGCGTATGAACCCGCGCGACCTGCGAGCGCTGACCGTCGACCGCAACGTCTCCGAGGTCGTGCGACGTCAAGCCCAGCGCTTCGTGCGTCAAGGGCCCGGCGGACGCGACAGGTGAACCTTGCCTAATTACTACGACATCCTCGGAGTTCCGCGCGGCGCCAAGACCAGCGCGGTTCGCGAAGCCTATCTGCGCATGGCGCGCGAGCGACACCCCGACCGCTTCACCGACCCCGCGGCCAAGCGACAGGCGGAGGGGTCTCTCAGGGACATCACGACCGCATTCAACACACTCTCCAATGAACGACTGCGCCAGGAATACGACGCCGAGATCGAGCGACCGCGCCCGACCACCCCGGTCGAGATCGCGTCCGAGGCCTTCGCGCAGGGCCTCAAGTGCATGGAGGCGCAAAACCATGTAGAGGCCGTGGCCTGCCTGCGAGTGGCCGTGCACAACGCACCCANNCTGGCGCGTGCCCTGACGGCGCTGGGGATGCGGCTGCGCGCGCAGCGCGCGCTCGAGACAGCCCTGCGTCTGGCGCCTCAGGACAGCGGGGCACGCAAGCTTGCTCGCGAAATCGGTTACGAGCCCGGCACCAGGTGAGAAGGCAGTCGGGCCTTGCCTCGGGCCCGTGAGTGGTGTCTACTGACTTTCCAAAGCCCCTTTGAGGTGCATGGGTCACGCGAGAGACATGAAGCTCAGCTACAAGGCCGCCACGGACGTCGGGCGTCGCCGCAAGGGCAACGAGGACTCTTATCTCGAAAACGCCGAGCAGCAGCTTTTCGTGGTCGCCGACGGCATGGGTGGACACGCCGCGGGTGAGGTGGCCTCACGCATCGCCGTCGACGCCATCAATGAATTCATCTGCCTTACCGGCGGCGACAAGGACGTCACCTGGCCCTTCGACTATGACAGCTCCCTCTCGCACGCGGGGAACCGTCTCAAGACCGCGATCCAGCATGCGAACCAGCGCGTCCTCGAGGCGACTCAGGAACGCGCCGACTATGAAGGCATGGCGACTACCGTCGTGGCGGCGCTGGTGGAGGAGGACTCAGTCAACATTGCCCACGTCGGCGACAGCCGCGTGTACCAGCTGCGCGGCAGTGAGCTCTCGCAGGTCACCAGCGACCACTCGTGGGTGAACGAGCAGATCCGCAGCGGTGTGATCTCGGCCGATCAAGCGCGGAGCCACCCGCTGCGCAACGTCGTCACGCGCGCATTGGGCGGCAAGGCCGAGCTGCGCGTCGACATTCGCTCGCTCAAGACCAAGGCGGGCGACGTGTTGCTGCTGTGCACCGACGGGTTGACGACGATGCTGCCCGACGACGACATCAAGCAGAGTCTGCTGCGCTGCATGCCCGATCTCGAGCGAACGGCCCGCGAGCTGATCGACGCGGCCAACGAGCGTGGCGGCGAGGACAACATAACGGTCCTCCTCATGCGTTTCGAGCCATGAGCGCCGTCGCGCCTGCCTGCGCCGCGCCACCCCGGAACGGCCGGCCGTGATGCCTGCCACGCAAGAGCGCCACGCCTCCCGCGTCCGGATCGGCCGCTACGTCGTGCTCGGGCGCATCGGGCGCGGCGGCATGGGCATGGTGTACCGCGCGCTCGACGAGGACCTCGAGCGCGAGGTGGCGCTCAAGGTGCTCACGCTCGAGGGCGGCCTGGATGGCGACAACCGGCGCCGTTTCGGCGTCGAGGCCAAGGCGGCTGCTCAGCTACAGCACCAGAACATCGTCACGATCTACGAGCTCGGTGAGGCCCAGGGCTTCCCATTCATCGCCATGGAGCTCTTGGGCGGCGTCGACCTCGAGAGCCTGATGCGATCGGGCGCGAGACTGCTGCTGGCCGAGAAGCTGGAGATCCTCAGCCAGGTGTGCCGCGGCCTGGCCTACGCTCACGAGCGCCGCATCGTCCACCGTGACGTGAAGCCCTCCAACATCCGGCTGCTGGACGATGGGGTCGTGAAGATCATGGACTTCGGCATCGCCAAGCTGGGCGGGTTGAACCTCACCCAGAGCGGCATGGTGGTGGGTACCGTCCATTACATGAGCCCGGAACAGGTGCGCGGCCAGCCTCTCGACGGCCGGAGCGACGTGTTCTCGGCAGGCATCGTGTTGCAGGAGCTGCTCTCGGGTGCGCGGCCCTTCGAGGGCGGCTCCGCGACCGAGGTTCTCTACAAGATCGTGCACAGCCCGGCCCCGCCGCTTCCGTTGCCACCGGATGTGGCGACAGATCGGCTCCAGCGCATCCTCGACCGCGCGCTCGCAAAAGACCTCGATCAGCGCTATCCAAGCGCGGCGGCCATGGCGGACGAGATCGCCGGGGTACAACCGTTCTTGGCGCACGCGGTCGATCGCCGGACCCAGGAACACACCATCGACGAGATCGGCCACGCTCGCCGCCTGCTGCGAGAGGGCCGCGCGAAGGAGGCCGTCATGCGTCTGGCGGCGCTTGAGCGAGTCCAGCCGGATTCCATCGAGCTGCGACGCGCGCAGCGCGCCGCCCAGAGACAGCTCAACCAGGCCCAGCACGCAACCACGAGCATCGACGATGAGGCGTTCCCGGAGCTGGCAGCTACCTTCCAGGTGCGGCCAACCGAGAGGGCCACAGAGGCGCATTCCGCTGCCCCTCCCCCAGCCCCGGCCAGCGCGCGGCGCGGATTGTTGTGGCTGGGCTCCGCCATGTTCTTGCTGTCGCTGCTCGCCGGCGGTCTGTTGCTCTTTGTCCGCGCGCGGGGCGCTGTGCCGGCGCCACTTCGGGTGAGTGTGCGCTCGGAGCCGTCAGGCGCGGACGTGCTCATCGACGGCGTCCTGAGCGGAACGCGCACGGACGGCGAGCTGACGCTCGACTCCAAGGCTCGCCAGGTCACGCTGACGCTCCGCAAAGAGGGCTACCGCGATGCAACGCGCGTNNTCGTGAGCGATCCTGCCGGCGCCAGTGTCAGCATCGACGGCCAGGTGGCGCAGGGCCGCACCCCGCTCTCCCTGCCTTTCGATCGCAGCCGCGAGCACCGCCTCGCCTTTGCGCTCGAGGGCCACGCCACCCAGGAGCAGGTCGTGCCCGCCGGTTTCAGCGCCGAGGAGCTCTCCGTCCGGATTCAGGCCGCCGTTCCGCTATCGACGGTCACGGTTTCCTCGACGTATCCTTTGGACGTGTCGTGGAACGGCAAGACCCTGAAGCGCGCGCAGCTCTCGCCACAGGTGTCGCTGCCCGCGGGACACCACACACTGCTTTTGGCAGCGCCAACGGTCTTTCTCAAGGCCGCCGTGGAGGTGGATGTCCGCGAAGGCGCTCCTTTCACGCTCGGCGCCCCAGGCCTTGGCCGCATCAACGTTCAGGCCATCCCGGACAACTGCGAAGTCCACATCGACGGCCTCTTCGCCGACTATCCCCCGATCCTCGATCGCCCGATCGCTGTGGGCACCCATCGTGTTCAGTTCGCGTGGGTCGATGGCGCTCGCCGCGAGGAAACCGTGGAGATCGCCGAAGGACGCGCGGCGTTCCTCACCGGTCAGCGGGACTAGTGGACAGGCGCATGCGGCGGGCAAACACCATCGGCTGGGCCGCCTTCGTTTCGTTCGCCCTTGCAGGCAGCGCCTGGGCACAGATCCCGCCCGAGGAGCAGGCCCGACGATTGCTGGAAGACGGCCGCTCGGCCCGCAGCCAGGGCAAGATCAAACAGGCGCTCGACAGCTTTGGCATCATCGTCACAGGGTTTTCCAACACGTCCTCGATCGACGATGCTCTACTCGAGATCGGTCGGACGTACCTGGAGGCGAGCGGCGAGACCGAAAAGGCCCGCCAGGCCTTTGAGCAGGTCGCCACGCGATACCCTCAGGGCGACGCCGCACCAGGCGCGTACTACTACTTGGGCCGGATCGCGCTCGACGGCGCCACGAACGCGGCCGAGCTCGACGACGCGCTGGCTCAGTTCGTCCGCCTTGAGAAGGTCTATGCCGGCAGCCAGTGGATGCCACGGGCGCTCTATGGCATCGGGCTCGTGCACCGCCGGGCGCGGCGCTATCGCGAAGCTGTCGACGCGCAGCGGCGGGTGTTCCTGGAGTACCCCGGCGACGAGGTGGCCCCGAGCGCCCTGTTCGAGTGCGCGCACGGCCTGACTCTGCTGGGGCGGCCGCGCGAAGCCATGGAGGAGTACCAACGGCTCAGGAACCGCTATCCCAATAGCCCCGGGGCTGCTCGCGCCCTTGACCGCATCACGGCGCTGTATCGTCTGTACGGCACGGAGCGCCCGCTCTTCTCCGAGGATGCGGGTTTTCTCCTCCCGCCAACCCCAGCCACCAAGGATGTCGTGGCGCTGATGCTCGGTCCGAACGAGATCTTGTGGATTGCTTCCACNNGCCGCGTTGCGAACGCGTGACGGTGGCCTGCTCGTGTCGGACCTCAAACTGCCGGGCGTCTGCCGTTTCGACGCGCAGGCTAAATACGTCGGACGCTTTCCCGACGCGGCCCCGTGCGAGATCACGCGCATGCTGCGCGATGGTGAGGGCGACCTGGTCTTCCTCGACGATCGCGCCAAGACCATCCGCGTGCTCGACAGCAACGGCTCGCCACTGCGCTCGATCGGTCCGCAAGGTGCCGGGTACGTCCTGCGCCGTCCCTCGGACATCGGAGTCGACGATGCGCGCAACGTGTACGTAGCCGACGCAGAGGAGGGACTGTTGGTTCTGTCGCCGGAAGGCAAGCTGCTGGCGCGCATTGGCGCGACCGTGCTCAAGCGGCCGACCGCGTTGGCCCTGTCAGCCGACGGCGCGATCTACGTGTACGACGAGAAGCTCAAGAAGGTGATCCGCTTCCGATGAGACGCGCAGTGGTCTGGCCCTTGGTCATCGCTCTAGCGGCGGTCGGCGCGCTGGGCTTGTCGCCGCTGGCGGCGCAGCAGACAACTGGGCAGGAGAGCGTTCAGGCGCAGCTCGACTCCGTGCGCACCCTGCTCGCGCAGGCCAGAGAGGAGTTCGAGAGCCCGAGGCAGGCGCACTCGATTGCCCAGTTCGACCAGATCATCGGCGCGCTGGAGTCGCTGCGCCAACAAGCGCCGCTGCCACCAGAGGGCAGCGAGATGTTGGCCGAGGCGTACGAGCGGCAAGGCCGCGCCTACTTCAACACTGGCCTCTCGGACAAAGCAGCGCAGGCGTTCCGCCAGCTCGTGCAAATGCGTCCGCAGCACAACCTGGACCGGGAGCGCGTGTCGCCGAAGGTCGTCGACTTCTTCCTTTCGGTCAAGAAGGCGCTCGTCGGCCAGGTCGCGGTCTCGTCCAAGCCTGCCGGCGCGCGCGTCTCGCTCAACGGCGAATTCGTCGGCCTGACGGACTTCTTCCCGGTCGAAGTGCTGGCCGGAACGTACACGATCGAGATCACACGCGAGGGCTACGCCACCGAGAAGCGCAGCGTGAACATCGCCCCACGCGCGGTGGAGGCGGTCGACGTGAACCTGACGCGTACGGCGGCCACTTGCTTCTTTGTCACGCAGCCGGCCGGCGTGGAGATCTGGATGGACGGCGCGCTGCGTGCGACGACTGGCGGTTCGCCTGCGCCCGACGCGCAGGAAGAGCTGCGCACCAAAGGGCTCGATCCTGCCAAGAGCTCTGCGCGTGCCGCAGTGGACGGCCTCACGCTGGGGACGCACACGGTCGAGTTGCGGCGGCGCTGCTACGAGTCCATAAAGACGACGGTCGAGGTGCCGGACGCGCGCGACTACGACATCGAGCCCGTGCGGCTGGAGGACTCGCTGGCCACGCTGCAGTTGACCTCAGACCCGCCCGGGGCGCGCATCTTGCTCGACGGCGAGCTGCGCGGCGTCACGCCCATGCACCTGGAGGGCATCTGTTCCGGCGCCCATCACCTCGAGGTCAAACACGCTGCCGGCAAGTTCCTCCAGGAGCTGGTCCTCGCGCGCAACGAGGATCTGGCCCTCGACTGTCCGATCCGGCCCACGCTCGCCTTCCTCGGCGTGATCGCCACCGGCACGCCTGACGCGCGCCTTCTGGCCGAGGCGGAGGCGACGATCCTCGAGAACCTGGCCAAGGTCTCGAGCCTCAACGTCGCGCGACCGGGAGGCGAACAGCTCGCGCACCTGCTCGAGGCGGAGAAGGTGACGCTGGGCGAGCTGTTGCCAAGCGCCGGCACGAGCCCAGAGGCGGTCCGACGCGCCACAGAGCGACTCGCGGCAGGCCTCGAGGTCCAGGGGTTCCTGATCGCTCAGCTAGTCGACGAACGGCTGCTCCGCACCACGACACTGCATCTGCTGGCTGCCGGCAACAGCACTCCCGACTCCAAGGACGTCGTCTTCGCGGATCCCGCGGCATATCGGGACTTCCTGATAGCGCTGGACCGCGTCATCCCGCTCCAAAGGACCTGGCTCGGACTCATCACCATCGACGTCAAGGGACTGGACGGCGTGAGTGTGCTGCGTGTGGTCCCAGGGAGCCCGGCTGCGGCGAGCGTCCAGCCGGGGGAGATCGTCTACAGCGCGGACGGCCAGCCGATCGCGCGGACAGCGGACCTGCTGGAGGTCGTCGCTTCAAAGAAGCCCGCCGACAAGCTGGCACTGCACGTCCGGGGTTCCGGCGGACCGCGCACGGTCGAGATCGCGCTCGATGCCACTCCGCAGGAGGTGCCGCTCAACGACTCGACGATCCTCTACAACAAACTCATGATGGATCTGCGCCAGATCGTCGAGGGCTATCCCGGCACGCCGGCCGCGGCCTTGGCGCGCCTGAATCTGGCGCTGTGCGCCATGCACTTCGGCGACTACGTCTCCGCGCACGAGCATCTGCTTAAGGCGCGGGCCGAGTTGCCGACGACGCCCGGCCTCTCTCAAGGCACGGCCCTCTACTACCTGGGCTTGGCGCTCGAAAGGCTCAACTATCCACAGGACGCCGCCGCTGCCTACGCCGCCGCCGCTGCGGCACGCGACGCCAGGGTGCTGGACAACGACGGCCTGCCGGTCAGCGAGCTCGCGGCCCGGCGGACGGCCCCTGAGGGCCAATGAGCGACGCGGCTCCGGGCAGCGCGAGCGCGCGCCTCGTCTGGCACAAGGCGGACGGCACGACCGTGGAGTTTGCCGTGACCGCCGAGAAGACGCGCATCGGACGAGGCCCCGAGGTGGAGATCCTCATCGACGAGCCGCTGGTCTCCCGTGTTCACGCGGAGATCGCGCGCGAGGGCAACGCGTTCGTCGTTCGCGACCTGGGATCAAGGAACCTGACACGCGTCAACGACTGCACCATCACCCGCTGCGCTCTGCACGACGGCGACGAGCTGCGCTTTGCCCGCGCCCGCTGCGTCTTTNNAGCGCCGGCGCCATCGACGCGGAATCGCAATCGAGCTGTTACTGGATTGGCTGGGAGGCAGGGATTCGAACCCCGATTCCATGGTCCAGAGCCACGTGTCTTACCGTTGGACGACCTCCCAGCAGGAGGAAAACAGAGTGTAATCGAACCCTGGAGGCGGCGTCAATCGGGCGCGCAGTAGCGACTCAGCGCGTCTGGCTCCGCTGCCGCGCGAACTCCTGCAAGACGTCCCAGACGCGCGGGTGTCTCGCGACGATGCTGTCGAGCGTGGCGCGATCGAGCTCGAGCAGCTCGCAGCGCGTGACCGCGACGATCGTGGCGTTGCGCGGTTTGCCCGTCAGGACGGACATCTCGCCGAAGAAGGCCCCCTCATCGAGGTCGGCCAGCGGGGTCTGCTTTCCCTCGGCGCTCTTGACGAACGCGCGCACGCGACCCGACGTGAGGACGTAGAGGCTGCCTCCCGGGTCGCCCTGCCGCAGGATCACCTTGCGCGGGTCGAGGGTGATGAGCTTGAGTCCCTGGATGACGGCGACCATCTCGTCGAGGGAGAAGTCCTTGAAGAGCGGGCTGACGACGATCTGCCGGCCCGCGACAGGTACTTCGTCCGCAGCCAGCGTCGTCTCCACGCTCGCGCCAGACGGGAACAGGCCATCGATGATCGACAGCAGGTCGTTGGTGAACGCCGCGTCCACGATCGGCTTGGCGGTCGGCACGCCTTCGGGCAAGGGCTCGACGTCCGCGGGATCGAGTTCGAGGGCTTCGCCGTCGCCCAGCGGCTCGAGCACGAAGTCATCGCCGATCTCACCTGTGAGCGGCGTCGCTTGGTTCGCGGGCGACAGCTCCGGCAGGTATTGCTCGTCCCCGGCCAGGAGGTCGAGATCGACGACGCGTGCGCGGTGCACAGGCGTCGGTACCGTCGCCTCAAAACCGATGTCCGGCTCGGTGCCGATCTCCTCCATGCCGAACTCGGGCAGGCTGGACGGCGGGGTGAACGGCACGGTCGCGGCCAGCCGCTGTTTCGTTTCGATGAGCGCGGCGAGCTTGGCCTCGATGTCGCGCCGGCCAGGGTCGATCTTCTGGATCTTCTTGAGTACGGAGATCGCCTTGGCAGCGAAGCCGTCCTGGGCGTACTCGTCCGCGAGCGCCTGCAGGATCATCACTGCCTCGCGATCCCGCCCTGCGAAGACGAGCGCGTCGGCCAGTTGCAGACGCAGGTGGGGGTCGGGCGGGCCGCCCTTGAGCCGCTCCTTGATCAGCTCGATGGCCTTCGCGTAGTGCCTGTGGCCGATCAGCGTGGCGACGTCGTCGTCTCTGCTCAGCGCCATGAACCCCTTTGACTGACCCGCAAAACGCAGCCTACGGCCCGAGGTCGAGCGTGTCAAGACGCAGGCTATGGCCTGATGCGTGAACGGCTATTGCCTCTCACCCGAATCGAAGCGCAACCGCCCCTGCCGCTCGTCTCCGGTCCGCGCGCCTATCTTGTCGCGAGCTGGCGCCTGCTTTGGTCGCACGGCACGTCGCGCGCGCGCCGAGGTTGTCGTGTCCGGAGCCGCAGCCTCTGCCGGCGGGACTGACGGGACAAGTTGGCGGAACAGGTTCGACTCGCGTCGAAAGAAGCCCTCCGTATGAAACGAGTCGGCGAGCTTGAGCGTGTGGTAGTCGAGGTGATGACACAGCTCGTGCAGCAGCGTGCGCAGGAAGGTCCTAAACGCGACGACGCGCTTGTGGCGCGCGGTGCGCATCCAGAGGCGAATCTCCGCCGGCTTCTCCTCACCGGCCGTGTAGAGGCCGTGCAGCTCGCCCCATTTGCGGCTGGGACGAACCGCCAACACCGTGAGCGCGACTGCCGGAGCGCCGAGCTGTTCCAGGAGCGTTTGGCTCAATGTCGCCGCAGCGCTGGCCACCGCGCGACGATCGTCGTCTGCGAGCGATGCTCTGAGGGCCTGCACGCAGGGCCGCAGCGCGGCCGGACGCGGAAGCGGGATCTCGCCAACCCGATCGCTGGCACGGTAGATCGCCTGCTGGCGCGACGAGAGCCGCGAGTAGTAGGAATAGGCCATGCCGTGCTGCGTGGCGCGCCGGCAGTCTCGAAAACGAACAGCGACCCGCCCGCAAGCAAACCTCTCCTCCATTTTATCTACGACCGACCGCGCCGCCTTGGATCGTCCCCCGCATGCGACAGTGTGTCCTCTGTGCTTGACGCGCAGCACGACGCGCAGGCGATTACCTGCGCCGCAGGATGCCGGCTATCCGTCTCGCTGGGTCACGCATTGGCGTGGCTTCAGGTGCGCTCAAGGTCGCCGTAAGGCCTTGGGAAGAATCGACTGCGACTTGCAGCCGAACATCAACGCGGCACGGCCTTTGCTCGTCTAATCAAGTGCTGGTGGTGAGTGTAGCTCTCGCTGCCAGGTACCGGAGGAGGTCAGGGATGAACTGGAAGCGCATCACAGTCACGGTCTCGGCGGTAGCGGTCGTCATTGCAGTGATGGCGTTCGCTCCGAGCGAGGTGCAAGCGCGTGGTCATCACGGCGGGATGAGAGTTTCCGTGGGCGGGTTCTACGGGGTCGACCCGTACTTTGGGTTTGGCTACGGGTTTGGCCCGTTCTATGGCCCGTACTCCCCGTACTGGGGCGGGTACTGGGGCCCGTACTCCGGCCCCTACGCGCACAGGGAAGGGGGTGGCATCGATCCCAACGTCGCGATGATCGCAGGGCTCGGCGGGATCGACGTCAACGTCAAGCCGACCGATGCGGAGGTCTGGGTCGACGGCAAGTACGTCGGCGATGCGAAGAGGCTCGGCGGCAATCCGTCATATCTCTGGCTGCCAGAAGGGACGCATCGGTTGCAGCTCCGCAAGGGCGGCTACGCCACGTTCGAGACACAGGTGGACGTGCGGCGCGGCATCGTGAAAGAGCTGAAGCTGCACCTGAAGCCAGGCGAGTCGGACACGCCGGACTCGGTGGTACCGGCGCCAACTGGCAGTCTCTAGGCTGGAGCCGCAGGCGTCAGCTGGCTGTGTGCGCGGCATGTTGCGCACACGGCCAGCAGCGTAGTGGGCGAGTCGCTCGACAGGATCTCCTCGCCCACGAGGCCGGGCATCCTGCCCAGTCGCTTGGTCAGCGGTGCCCGCGGTGGCGCGCTGGAGGCCGGTCTGGCGGCACGGTGATCTGCCTGGCGCTCACCGGCTGAGGCTGGGTGCGCCGTGAACCGCAGTCGTCCGTGAAGCACCTGCCACTAACAGGTAGACACACTGCCAGGGGTCGGTGACCGCGCCAGCGGTCGCGCCGGTATGCCCGCCCTTGCCCGTTGTAGGCCTGCTCGTAACTGCTATCATGTGGGTGAGGGATCGAGCCACGTCTCTGCCCGGGACGCACCGGGCAGCATTGACGTGGGAGGGGAGACGGCTTGCGTGACCTGCACACGGCCAGACCCGTGCCGGCCTGCTGAGTTCCCAGTAACCAAGGAGCTTGAGAAGAAAATGCGACTCAAATTGATCGTCGTCGCGACCCTGGTGCTCGCGAGCGCCGGGCTCGCCTTTGCCCAGGGCACACAGACAGGGGTGCTGACCGGGACGGTCGCCTCGCCCGACGGGCAGACTCTGCCGGGCGTGCTCGTCACGGTCAAGTCCGACGCGCTGATCGGGACGCGCACCGCCACTACCGATGCTCACGGCGCGTACATCTTCAAGGCATTGCCGTCGGGCGTCTACAAGGTCACCTTCACGCGCGACCGCTTCGCCACAGTGGAGAAGACCGTGAAGATCGACCTGGGCGCGAACATCCCTATGGATGCCACGCTCGCGTTGGCGCAGGTCCAGGAGACCGTGAACGTCGAGGCCGAGGTTCCCACGCCGCTGAGCACCAGCGAGGTCGGGGCCAACTACAAGCAGAGTATGTACGACAACCTGCCCACTGGACGCACGCTCGCGCAGGTGGCAGCGCTGGCCCCTGGCCTGACGACCAACACGCCCAACGCCGCGCAGGTGCAGATCGCCGGCAACTTCGCCTATGACAATAGGTTCCTTGTCGACGGCGCTGACGTGGACGACAACCTGTACGGGTCGCCGAACCCGATCTTCATCGAGGACGCTATCGAGGAGATGCAGATCCTGACCTCCGGGATCTCGGCGGAATACGGCGGTTTCGGCGGCGGCGTCATCAACGCGGTCACCAAGCGCGGCGGCAATGCGTACTCCGGCAGCCTGAGAGAGAACTTCACGGACCCAGCCTGGCGTGCGCAAACTCCCTATGAGGCAACCAACAACATCGTTCGCCAGAAGAAACTCAATAGCTTCACCGAGGGCACATTCGGCGGCCCGATCGCGAAGGACCGCGTGTGGTTCTTCCTGGCCGGCCGCAGGGAGTCCTCGAACACGCAGATCACGCTGGCCGAGAGCGGGGTGCCGTTCACTCAGACGGAGTTGCAGTACCGCGGCGAGGCCAAGTTGTCAGGCGCGATCGCGCCGAACCACAACGTCTCGGTGAGCTATATCGGCGTCTCGGACAAACTCCACAGACTGCCCTTCAACTCGCCGCCGTCTCTCGCTTCCATTGACCTTCACACCGTCTACGATGGGAAGCAACCGGCGAGCATCTTCGTCGCCAACTACAACGGCGTGCTGAGGCCCAACCTGTTCCTGGACCTGCAGTATTCGCAGAAGAAGTTCTCGTTCCAGGACTCGGGCGGCACGAGCACGAACATCATCGACTCGCCGTACATCGCGCAGAGCGTCGGAGCTGAGTACAACGCTCCGTACTTCGACGCCACCGACCCTGAGGACCGAGACAACCGACAGATCGCCGGGTCGCTGTCGTACTTCCTCTCGAGCCAAAAGCTGGGCAAGCACGACATCAAGGTCGGCTACGAGAACTACCGCTCTCGCCACACAGGCGGCAACTCCCAGTCTTCGACGAACTACGTCTTCTACACGGACTATCTGACCAATGACGCCGGCGCACCGGTCTTTGACTCGAACGGCTACGTCATTCCGGTCTTCACGCCACGAGTGAGTCAGCTCCAGAACTGGATGGCGGTCAGAGGTGCCGAAGTCGACATAACGACGCAGTCTCTCTACGCTAACGACCGCTGGACGCTCAATCGCCACTGGTCGTTCAACGTGGGCGTTCGTGCGGAATGGGTCAAGGGAACTGCCACGGCCGGCATCCAGCCTGTGAACACCAGTCGCATCGTGCCGCGCTTGGGCGTGACCTTTGATCCTCGCGGCGACGGCAAGTTCAAGCTCGATGCGACGTATTCGCAGTACGCCGGCAAGTACAGCGAGACTCAGTTTGCCAACAACACGAACGTCGGCAACCCTGATGCGATCTACTACCGCTACACAGGGCCAGCGGGACAAGGCCGCGGTTTTGCGCCTGGCATCGACCCTGCGAACTACGGGGCGATCATCACAGGCGTGTTCCCGACGGCCAACGTCTTCTATGACCCGAACATCAAGTCCCCGGTGACCAAGGAGTGGACCGGTGCCGCAGGGATCAATCTCGGGAATGGTGGCTACGTCAAGGCCATCTACACCTGGCGCAAGGTCACGGACTTCGTGCAGGACTTTGTGACCCAGGCCACTGGCACGACAGACGTGGTCAAGAACGGCGTGGACTACGGGGCGTTGTCCAACCGGCGCTGGGCCAACAGCAATGACGGGCTGCGGGAGTACTCCGCGCTCCAGTTCCAAGCAGCGTACCGCGCAATGCAGCACCTGCGGCTCGAGGGCCACTACACGCTGATGCTCAAGGACGACGGCAACCAGGAAGGCGAAGCTGCGAACCAGCCTGGGGCGCCATCGGCTTTCCCCGGCTACTACCCGGAGATCTTCGACCAAGCGCGCACCTACCCGATCGGCCACTTCTCGGGGTTCCAGCAGCATCGACTGCGGGCGTGGGGCATCTACGACCTCTCGCTGGGCAAGAAAGCCGGCGAGATCAACTGGGGTCTGGTCTTCCGCTTCGATTCCGGAACGGCCTACAGCATCCGATCCACGGGCGTGAGCCTGACTGACGTGCAAACAGCCATCGGGCAGCAGTTCTATCCTGACCTGCCCACCTCACAGACGGTGTTCTACGCGTCGGGGCGGGGCTCGGAGAGGTTCCAGAGCTCGCACCTGTTCGACCTCTCAGCCAACTACAACGTGCCTGTGTGGAAGAAGGTCCGGCCCTGGGTCAAGCTCGAGGTGCGCAACGTTTTCAACAGCACCCCGCTCATCAGCTACAACATCTCGACCAAGCCGGACCCGACCAGCCCGCTCGACAACCTGGGGCTTCCGACCGGCTACATCAAGGGCAAGGCGTTCGGAACCGGGACCTCGACGGCCAACTACCCGAATCCGCGCGAGTTCCTGATGTCGGCTGGGATTCGCTTCTAGCGGGACGCGTTCGCGTTTTCACGGCGGGGCAGCTTCGGCTGTCCCGCCGTTTTTCGTCTCGCTGGTGAAACAAAGTACAGGATAGCTGTACAATATCCTTGGGAGGGTGGCCATCATGGAAGCCAGTTACACAGAGGCACGTCGGAGATTCGCCAGCCTGCTGGACCACGTTATAGATGAACGCGACATCGTCTACGTCCGCCGGCGGGGCCGCGAGCGGGTCGCGCTCGTGGCGGCAGAGGAGCTGGGCAGCCTAATGGAAACGGCACATCTGCTGCGCTCACCCAAGAATGCCGTGCGTCTCTTGGACGCCCTGCGCCGGGCCATCGGCCGTACCGGCCGGACGCAATCGGTCGCGTCCCTGCGTCGGGAGTTGGGGCTTGAGCAAAAAGGGTAGTTCTCAGCGCCGCGTACGGGAGGCTGTTTTTCAGACCGAGTTCCGCGAGGACCTGCGCTACTGGATAGAAACCGACCGACGCGTCGCCCAGCGCGCACTCGACCTGGTTGAGGCCATCATGCGCGATCCTTTCGTCGGGATTGGCAAGCCGGAGCCGCTCAAGCACCTGGCTCCCGGCGTTTGGTCGCGCCGCCTGACCCAGGAACACCGGCTCGTCTATCTCGTCCACGACGTCCGCATCGATTTCCTTCAGGCCCGCTACCACTACTGACCGTCGTCGCGCGGGATACCGCGTTTTGACGAGGGGTGCGGCGTGGCTCTGAGCCAGCGGTCCTGGCTCTCAGTGCAATCCCGAGCCACGCCACATTCGAATGCTGTGGTCGCGGTGGGACGTGGCAACAACAGGCCCGTCGGGGTTCACGGCAAGCGCGTAGATCTCATTTCGTAGGTTGGTGTCGCTGAGCTCGGCGTGGGGCCCAGGAACAATGGAAGGTGGGGCCTGAAGCGTGCAAGGGGGCGTCCCTCGAACGCATCCCAGACCGTGACATATCCAGCGCTATCACCAGCGGCCAGCCAGCGAGGGGCATCCGGGCTGAACGCGACAGCCTTGATGCGCTCGAAATCCGCCCCTTCTCCACGCAGCGACCGGAGGCACTTCCCGGTCTGCGCTTCGAAGATGTCGATTGCCATGCGGTAGCGGCCCACTGCCACCAGCCCTTCGGCACTCACCGCCAGCGACTCGACGACGCCGCCCACGTCCAGCATGTGAATGGACGTTCGGCGTGGAGGCCCGCAGCCCAGCAGGCTCATCAGCGCTACCGCGACGATCATGCTTCGTNNGTATCGCCGTTGTCGCAGCGCGGCTGTTTGGCGCTCGTCAGGACTTCGGCGCGCTGACGAGAGGTAGAGGTAGCGTGCGTGCGGTTTGGATCGAGATCTGCGCAGCGGCCTGCCGGGCGACGTTGCGGAAGGCGAGGGCCGCGGCAGACTCCGGCGCGCCGATCACGATCGGCCGTCCTTCGTCACTGCCCAGCCGCACCGTCGTGTCGATGGGGATCTCGCCGAGAAAGGGGATGCCCATCTGCTCGGCCATGGCCTGGCCGCCGCCGTGGCCGAAGATGTCGGTGCGCTGGCCGCAGTGTCCGCAGACGAAGTGGCTCATGTTCTCGATCACGCCGAGCACGGGCACACGGAGCTGGCGGAACATGCCGACAGCCTTGCGCACGTCCGAGATCGCGACGCCCTGAGGCGTCGTGACCAGGATCGCGCCAGCCAGCGGCACGCTCTGCGCCATGCTGAGCGACACGTCGCCGGTGCCGGGCGGCAAGTCGACGACGAGGTAGTCCAACTCGCCCCACTCGACGTCGTGCAGGAACTGCTGCACAGCCGAGTGCAGCATCGGCCCGCGCCAGATCACGGCTTGATCGGGCGGGACGAGCATGCCCATGGACACGACCTTGACGCCGTGCACTTGGGGCGGCACCAGGCGCCGCTCGGGCGTGACCTCCGGCGGCGCGTCAATGCCCAGCATCTGCGGCACGTTGGGGCCGTAGACGTCACCGTCGATCAGGCCGACGCGCGCGCCGTCCAGGCTGAGCGCCACCGCGAGGTTGACGGCCGCGGTGGTCTTGCCGACGCCGCCCTTGCCCGCGCCCACGGCGACGACGTTGCGAATGCCGGGGATCGACTCGGGGCTGGGAGGCACGCGCGAGCGCACGTTGGCCGTCATCTTGGCCCGCGCAGCCGTGACGCCCGGCAGCGCTGCAACGCACGCCTCGGCCTGGACTTTCATCTGATCGCGCATCGGACAAGCCGGCGTGGTCAGCTCGATCGTGAAGTCGACGGTCTCGCCCTCGATGCGCACGTCCTTGATAAAGCCGAGCGAGACGATGTCTCGGTGCAGATCCGGATCCTCGACCGTGCGCAGCGCGTCGAGCACTTGCTCCTGAGTCACAGCCACGGCATCACCTCTTGTGAGTAGAGAAGAGCGCCACTACTGGGCCGCGAGCAGCTCGTCGACCGCTTTCTGCAGCGCTTGAAACTTGCCCGACGTGGTGCCCACGAAGCGCTTGCGGATGAGCCCGTGCTTGTCGATGACGTAGGTCGTCGGCAGGCCACTGGCGCTGTACTCCTCCGAGATGCGATCGTCGCCCATCAGCAGGCGATAAGGTATCTGCTGGGCGCGCGCGAGATCCATGACCTCCTGCGGGTCAGACTCGCAGGCCACGCCGACGATCTCCACCCCGCGGCCCTGGTTCTTGTGCCACAGTTCCGCGTACTCGGGGATCTCGATGAGGCACGGGCCGCACCACGTGGCCCAGAAATCGAGCACGACGACCTTGCCCTTGAGCGACTCGAGCGAGACGCGTCCACCAGTCAGCGCCGGCAGGTCAAAGGCGGGCGCCGGGATCGGCTTAGTGGAGGAGCTCCGGACGCAACTGCAAACGAGGATCAAGCCGAGGAGGAGCCAGGGGAGACGCGCGTGCTTCACCATTCGATTATACGGTGTGCCGCAGCGGTACGTCACGCGGCGCGCGTCAGCCGAGCTTCTGGAGAAAGGGAAGCAGCTTGCCGAACCAACGCGACAGTATGGCCAGGCGATCTGTGACGAGCAGCAGCCCGATGGCCACGAGCAGCACGCCCGAGGCGATCTCGAAGGCGCGCAAGTAGCGCTTGAGCCGCGCAAAGGCAGCGAAGAAGCCGCGCACGGCAAAGGCGGCTACCAGGAACGGGATGCCGAGGCCGGCCGAGTACACCGCCAGGAGAACGACGCCTTGCATCACGGTCTCGCGCTCAGCCGCCAGAGCGAGGATGCCTGCCAGGATCGGACCGATGCAGGGCGTCCAGCCGAACGCGAAGGCCAGGCCGACGACGTACGCTCCGGCCAGCCCCAGCGGCCGTTGCTTGACGTCGGCGCGGCGCTGGGTGAGGAGCCACGGGATGCGCAGCAGACCCATGGTGTGCAGGCCCAGGACGAGGATCAGGGCGCCCCCCACGACCGCGAACGCGCGCTTGTGCTCAAGCAGCAGGGCGCCGACGACGAGCGAGGCGGCTGCGCCGAGGGCGACGAACACCGTGGAGAAGCCCAGGACGAACGACAGACCTGTCAGGGCCACGCGGCGCGTCAGGACGGCCGAGGCTTGCCCGTCCCTCACCTCGGCCAGATTCACGCCGCTGATGAACGAAAGGTAGCCCGGCACGATCGGCAGCACGCACGGCGAGAGAAAGGAGAGCAGCCCGCCGACAAAGGCGCTGATGAGCGAGACCGACGTGCTGAGGTCACTCATGCGAGTTCCGGCGCTTCGAATGGACGCCGTGGGCCCGGCGCGTCGTCACACCACGCGCTCCAGCAGTAGGTTGTCGCAGGCCTTGCGGCCGACCTTGGCCAGGTCGTGCCAGCGCCCGGCGATGCGCACGCGCACGACGTCGGCGGTGAAGTCGTTGGCGGTTCCGCAGTGCGCGCACGAGGAGAGCAGCCACGAGCCCACGCCGTAGATGTCGACAGGCACGGCCAGTTCCTCGAAATCGCGGATGCGCGCNNGAGGCCCCAGCCCTGGTAGGCGTTGTCGACTGCCTCACGCATGGCAAAGACCAGGCGCGGGTTGACGCCGCAGTCCAGGCGCCGGTCGCCCAGGGGCGGGACCGAGACGTCGCGCATCTGAGACGCGGTGTCGGCGCGCAGGCCGAAGAGCTTGTACTTGCGCGCCTCGTCCATCTGGCCGGCCTTCGTGAGCTCGAGGTGGCGGCGGAAGAGCGCGCGCACGACGGCCAGCGAAGTGCCCACGCAGTCGTTGGTGAAATCGACCAGAGCGATGCGCGGGATATCGGGCGGCTGCGTGGCGGCGAAGGCCAGAGTGGCCTCGACCGTGTCCCCGAGGAAGCAGGCGATCGCGGCGTGGGCAATCGTGCCGGCGCCGGCGCCGCCCCACCAGTCGCCTTGCGCGTCGGTGGAGACAAAGGCGCGGGCGCTCTTGCCGAAATTCTGGTTGAAGAGCTGCACGGCGATCTGGTAGGCGTAACCGTCGGCCGCCTGCAGCTCGTGGGCATCGAAGCGCGCCGGGAAGTACAGCACCGGTTTGCCGCGCGCTGCCTGCATCAGCTCGTAGACGTTGGTGGCGATGCGGCTGCCGCGCGTCAGGGCGCCGAGCGTCGGNNGGGGCCAGCGTGCCGTCGTGTACTGCCCAGACCTCCATCTGGTCGAAGGTGTTGACGAAGCGGCCTGCCTCGTCGAAGAAGCCGGTGCACTCGGAGAGGATGGCCAGCGCTTTGTCCACGCCGACGACCACGCAGGCCGGCCGGCGGCGCGGGAACCACTGCATCTCGACCTCGATCGAGCCCACGTCGATCTGGCGCAGGTCGGTCCCGATGTCGGAGAGATCAGGCGCCGAACCGCCAAAGCGGTAGCCCTGTGCGGCCAGCGCGGCCAGCGTGCGCGTGACGTTGATGAAGTACTTGTCGGAGTGCCAGCCGCGCCGCATGCGGTCGACGTCCAACTTGAAGACGGCTGGCGCGAGGCGCTGACGATCGACCACGCTCATTCTGAAGTTATTATACAGACAGACCGAGGCCGCCACCGACAAGGGCGGCTCCGGCGACACCGCGATGGCGCACATGCCGAGCCATAGACGTCTGAGAGGCGCGGCGCTGTTGGGCTCCGTCGTCGCTGCCTTGGCCGCGCTGGCGCCCCACAGCCTCGAGTCAACGGTGTGCGCCGAGAGCGCAACGCCGCGAGCGCCGGCCGAGCTTCTGACGCGCATCGAGGCTGCCTGGCGCGCACGCGACATCGAGGCGTACCTGGGGCTGTGGCTGCCCGGCGCGGATGCGGCCGTCGCCGAGGAGCGCGAGCGCGTGGGCGAGCTCTTCGCGAGCGAGCAGTGCTCGCTTGCGCTCGGGCAGGTCGGGCCGGATCCGGCGGACGCGACGACACTGCTCCTGAAAGCGCGCGCCTTCTGCGTTCACGAGCCGCTGGGCACTCTGCTGCAAGCCCGCTACCGCCTGAGATCCTCCACTGCGGGCTGGCACATCGTGTCGCGTGAGACCCTCGGGCGATTGGAGCGATTCGTCCATCTCAATCTGTCTCCTGCGGGATTTCGAGCGGACGGGCGCACGCTGCGCTTCGAGGACTTTGAGCTGCACATGGAGCGCGGCACGCTCTTCCTGCCGCCGGAGTCGATTGGCGCCACGGCCCTGATCTTCGCGGGCGCAGGGACCGTACGCTTCACCCCGCGGCCGGACGCCGAGCAGGAGCAGCTCCGCCAGTTCTGCGGCCACCGCGAGCTCGTCGCCCGTGTCAAGGCGGTGAGCGTGCGCCTCAACCCGAACGACCTCGATCAAGTCCTCGCCCCGGCGGCGCTCGAGCCCGATCCGGCGTCCGCCAGGCGTTGGCGCGCGGCACGCCAGGCCTTTGAGGCGCAGGGGGCGGACGACTACCGCCTCGACGTCAATCTGCCGGGATCTCCGTGGTGGACCTTCCCCGGTCCTGGCAAGGCCGCTGTCGTGTTTCAGGCGCATCGGACCACGCTGGCCTTTGGCGTCTCGGCGCAGCCCGAGAGCTTGAGCCTGTTCGACCGCCAGCGGCGCCGCTACATCTGCATGTACCGCGACTCCCAGGACGCCGCTCCCTACCATGAGGACGAAGCCAACGGCATCGACATTCTGCACCACGATCTGCGCTTGCGTCTGGAGCCTGACCGGTCCGGCTTCGAGGGCGAGGACACGTTGCGCCTGCGGCTGCGCTCGGAGGCTGAGAACGTGTACCTGCGGCTCGCGGGCGATCTCACGGTGCGCTCGGTGACGTCGCCTCGCTGGGGGAGCCATCTCTTCTTCCGTTCCGCCAGCCGGAATCTACTCATGGTGGCGTTGGGCGGGCTGGCGAGTCCCGCGGACGAGCTGACGCTGAACGTGAGCTACTCCGGCACGCTCGCACCTGCACATTCGGACACGGAGGCGCCGGAGGCAGCACCGGGCGAACTGCAGATCGAACGCGACGTCGACGAACGCGCACCCAAGCTCTATACGAACGAACCGCTCTGGTATCCGCAGGCGCTTTTCACGGACTACGCCACCAGTCGCCTCGTGGTCGATGTGCCGGATGGCTACGAGGCCGTCAGCGGCGGCGAGCGTGTCTCGGCACGCCTCGACAACAAGCGTCTCGTGTTGGAGTACCGCCAGGACGCGCCCAGCCGCTATCTTGGCTTGGCAGTCGGAAGGCTGAGCGAAGTCGGCCATCTGGTTCAAGGTTCTGTGACACTCTGGGGTTTCGGGATGCCCCAGACCCGCAGCGAGGTGCCGGAGCTGCTCCGGGAGAGCGCGCGCGTCGTCCAGTTCTTCGAGACGCTTTACGGTCCGTGTCCCTACCCGCTGCTCAATGTCGTCTTCGTCGAGGGGCTCATGCCCGGTGGACACAGCCCGCCGGGCATGACGATCATCTCGCGCCGCTCATTGCGCCTGCAGCGTCTCGCCAGCGGGGATCCGGGAGATTTCTCCGACATCCCCGGGTTCTTCCTGGCCCATGAGCTGGCCCATCAGTGGTGGGGCCACGGTGTCGCACCGGCGAACTACCGCGAGCGCTGGCTCTCTGAGGCGCAAGCGCACTACGCCGCGGCGCTGTGGGTCAAGCACGCGCAGGGCGACCGAGCCTTCCGGCAGGTCCTTGACCGGATGGCAGGCTGGGCGTGGCGCGAGAGTGACCAGGGCCCGATCGGACTCGGCCAGCGACTGGGCCATGTGCGGGGAGAAACGCGCATCTACCGCGCCGTCATCTACGACAAAGGCGCGCTGGTGCTCCACATGCTGCGCGGCATCCTCGGCGATGACGCCTTCTTCGAAGGGCTGCGGCGCTTCCTGGAACGCTACCGGTTTCGCACGGCGACGACTGACGACCTGCGGCAGGAGTGGGAGGCAGCCTCGGGAAAGGACCTCAGGCCTTACCTGGATCGATGGGTGGGGGAAACATCGCTGCCCAGGCTGCGCTGGTCATACCAGACCCGGGCGAGCGGCC
>PMCG01000368.1:0-1141 GCA_003155335.1 Acidobacteriota bacterium | reverse complement strand
CGGGAGCGTCCCGAGCGCGTGCGCATCAACGACGACAGGGGACTGCTCGCTCGAGTCGAGACGGGACGCTAGTAGCCCTGGCGCCGCCGCTCGTCGTCGAGGTTCTCGAGACGCTGCCGCGCCGCTGCCAGTTTGTCCTGCGCTTGTTGAAGCTGTTCGACGTTGCGCGCACGGCCGGGGCCGAATTGAGCGTACCGCGCATCGCTCAACATTCGCTGCAACTCGTCCGCCTGCTTCGTGAGCTGGTCTATCTCCTGTTCGGTCTGCTGGCGCCGTTGTTCCCAGTCCTTCCGTGCCGCAGCCCGCACGTCTTCTTCGCTCTTGGCGCCGGGGGTGGCGCTCGCTCCTGCGGTAGAGCGGGAGTCGCCCTCGCTCGATGCCGCGGTCCCTTCCACGGACGTGGCCGTGCGGCCGGAGCCTTTGTGCTTGGCGAGATCGTCTTCGGTGACCACGCGTGTCGTGTCGCCCTTGCGTCGCTCCTTCTCCTTGGCCGCGACCTCGCCGAGGCTCTGGCTCTGGGCGCTGGCCGCTCCTAGCCCGAGACTCACGCCTGTCCATATCACTGCCATAGCAAACAAGCGCACACGCACCTCCACCTCAAACCACACCAGATTATAGCCCCGGGCGCAACCGGCGAGCGAGCGTTTCCTAGCCGAGGGCCCCGAGGATCTTGGTGAGCTCCTTGGCCTTCTTGTTGTTCGGATCGAGCGTCAGCGCCTTGCCGACGGCCTTTCGGGCCTTGCCGTACTCGTTGGCCACGAAGTGATCGAGCGCCGAGGTGACCAGCGACTCAATCTCGGCCTTGCGTGCCTCGATGCGCGTCTGCACGAGAAGGCGCTGGATGCCGAGGTGGGTCGGCTCCAGGGCTGCGGCCTTCTCGAGCGGGGACAGGGCCTTCTGTGGCTGGCGATCGCGTAGCGTGCGTCGCGCCTGATCGAGCAGCCGCGCAGCTTCAGGATGCGACGGCGTGCCTTCGGGCAGGGGTGTCAGGGGCGGCGGTGGCTCGCCAGCCAGGCCCGAGGTGGCGGCAGTCGGCTGGCTCGATGGCGCGGGCGTCCGCGGCGCGGGTGTCGCCGGACGCGACGGCGCAGGTCCTGCCAGCGGACTGGGCACGGGTGCGCGCGGAGGCCGCGACGCGACT
>PMCG01000163.1 GCA_003155335.1 Acidobacteriota bacterium | reverse complement strand
ACCGAAGTTCCCAGGCCGGCCAGGCCGACGACGAGCAGCGCCCACACGACCGTGGTTCCGAAGGGCAGTCCCAGCCAGGCCGTGGTGCTGCGGTCAGTGAGGCAGGTCACACAGATCAGCGCCAAGCGTTCGCCGCGCTGCATGAAGCCGCCCGTGCAATCCACACCCATGGCCTCCCCGGCCGCTCGCGCGTAGCTCACGAGCAGGGATCCGCCGAGCGCTGCGGCCGTGGCAAAGGCACCGAGCGCAGTGGTCCGCAGGAAGAAAGCGAATCCCACGAACATGAAGAACTCGACGTAGCGATCGAGCACTGCGTCGATGAATCCGCCATAGCGCGTCGTCCGGCCGGTCGCCCGCGCCACGCGACCGTCGAGCATGTCCCACACGCCCGAGAGCATGATCGTCCAGGCGCCCACCTCGAGCCAGCCGAGCCAGAAGAAGACCCCGGCCAAGGCNNGGCGAGACCACGAAGAAGAACCACCACTGGAGTATGGCGTTGCCAAAGGGTCCTAGGAACTGCGCGCTCTTGGCGTCTGCATCCTTGTCGCGACCGCGATTGAAGAGCGAAAAGATGGCCAAGGAGAGCAGGGCCAAGCTGAGCATGATGACGAACGAAAGCAAGGAAAGGGACATGCGACCTCCAGTGGTGGCGTCGGTTCAGGGCCGGCTGGACTCCCGCGCCGAAACTGGGCTCAGCACGGCCAGGCCGCCGAACAGCGTCGAGGCGATACCGATTGGGACGATCTGCAGCGCATGGTAGGTCAGCGCCAGGGCCAGCGCCTGCTCCTTGGGCACGCCAAACTCCATCAACGCGAACATGGCGCCGACCTCGAGCGTGCCGAGGTTGGCGGGTGGTGCGAAGGGCACGACCAACGCCAGATTGACTGCCATCAGCATCAAGAAGCTGGCCGCCAGGGGCAGGTGCAGGCCAAAGGCGCGCATCGCGAACAAGATGACGTAGATCTCCAGACCCCAGGCGGCGAACGAGGCTAGTAGCGACAGGCCGAGAGCGCGCCGATCGCGGACGGCCGCAAGGCCGCTGCGCGCGTGCTCGACAAAGCGGCCGACCAGCGAGCGCACGTTGACCGGCGTCTCGGCGCCTGTCGTTGCCGAAGCCCCTGCGCGCTGCGGTCGCAGGAAGAGCACGGCCAGGGTCGCTGCCCCGAAGACCACGGCAGCCAGGATGATGCCCGGACGCAGCCAATGTGGGATCTCGAAGAGCAGCGGCATGGCTGCGATGCCTGCGAACATGCCGACCCCGTTGACCAGGTGATCGAGCATGATCGTGCCCAGCAGACTGACGCGCGGCAGGCCCGACCGGCGGCTCAGCCACTCGGCGCGTGCCAACTCGCCGGCGCGCGCCGGTACGACCGTGGAGACCGCGAACCCGACCATCATGGCCTTGAAGGCCTCAAGCCACGACACGCTTCTTGAGAGCGGACGCACGAGCGCTAGCCAACGGCCAGCCATCGCGTAGATCGCGACCCCGTTGACCAGGGCTGCGACCAGGATCCAGAGCAGGTTGGCGTGATTGAACGCGTTTCCCAGGGCGCGCCAGTCGACACCGTGCATGGCCCAGGCGCCGGCGAGGATCAAGAGCACCAGCGCTGCGATGCGCACGGTCCAGGGCTGCCGGCGCGGGGCAGCCGCGGCCGGCTCGACCGGGGTCTCGCTCTCTTCGACCTCGGCTACTTTCGAGACTGCGGCCTCGACAGCGGAGAGCGCCCTGCCGACGACGGCCGGCGTCCTGGCAGCTAGCAGCAAGGCACGGCCGTCATCCGAGGACTCGTAAGCGCGCGTGACCAGGCGTGCGACGGACACAGCCTCATCCAGCGCCTCGCAGGAGCTGTCCCCTCGGCGCACGCGCTCGACGAAATCGCGGAACAACGGCGCAAACCACTCCGAGTGCGAGGAGTCCTTGCTCATACCATCGTCGAACGAGACCTCTTCGGTCGTGTCGGCGACCACCGTGACGCGTTGNNCGGTGCGCGGCCCAAGTCAGGCGCACGTGGGCCAGGCGGTCGCCGTAGTCCAGGACCACAAAAGCCGAATCCTCGACGTCGTAGTGCGTGTGCAGCAGCGTGCGCACCGTCGCCAGCACCGAGGCCGGGTCCCCGAGCACGCTGCGGAGCTGATAGAAGATGTGCGCGCCGTGATCGAAGAGGATGCCGCCGCCCGCCAGGTTGCGGTTGGTGCGCCAGCTCGGAGCCCAGTTGGCGTTGCCCGGGTTGGCCTCGGTGCGCAGGACTTCGTAGTCCACGAGGTAGATGCGGCCGAGACGCGCGAGCAGGCGCTTGACCGTGAGCCACTGTGGTGAATAGTGATACTGATGGCACGGCACAAAGGCGATCTTGGCGCGACGCACCGTCTCGGCCATCGCTTCGGCGTCGGCGAGTGTGGAGGCGATGGGCTTCTCGCAGATCACGTGCAGTCGGCGGGCCGCGAGCTTCTCCACCAATGCACGGTGGGTGAAGGGCGGGGTGCAGACGTCGCAGAAGTCCAGCGTCTCGCGCTCGATGAGCTGCTCGGCCTTGTCGTAGAGCCGCGCCGCAGGGAAGGCCGCGCGCGCTTTCTCGAGGTTCTCCGGCGAGAGATCTGCGACGGCCACGATCTCGACGTCCTGCGCCAGGCCGTCGCTCTGCCACTGCGGCGCATGGCCGCGCAGAGCGATGTTGCCGGCACCGAGCAGGCCGCCGCGCAATCTCACCGCCAGCCCCCCTCACGAGCGAGCCCGGCGAACACCTCGTCGAGTATCCCGAGCGCGGTCTCGGCCGTGGCCTCGTCGATCGTGAGCGGCGGGTTCACGCGGAAGAAGGGGCTGTAGACCATCGAGATCAGGCCGCGCTTGACGCCTTCCTTGAACAGGCGTACGCACACGTCCTTGGCCAGGGGCTCCTTGGTCTTCCGATCTTTCACCAGCTCGACGCCGATCAGCAGGCCCTTGCCGCGCACGTCGCCGATGAACTCGTAGCGCTCCTGCATCTCGCGGAAGCGGCGCAGCATGAAGTCGCC
>PMCG01000029.1 GCA_003155335.1 Acidobacteriota bacterium | reverse complement strand
ATGCCGTAGAGCACGCGCCGGTTGGCGGGCTTGAGTCCGTCACGCACGTCCGGGAGCGCGCGCCCGATGATGACGGACATGGCGTAGTCCATGTAGGACTGCCGCATCTCGTCGGCGATGTTGACCGGTATCTTGAGGAGGGCGGCGCCGTCAGTGGGCATGGTCGATCCTCAGATGTCGAGGTTCCTCACGTTGAGCGCATTCTCCTCGATAAACTGGCGCCGCGGCTCGACGGCGTCGCCCATCAGCGTCGTGAAGATGTTCTCGGCCACCTCTTCGTCCTCGAGCCGCACCTGCAGCAGGGTGCGCGTCTCGGGGTTCATCGTCGTGCCCCACAGCTCGTCGGCGTTCATCTCGCCCAGGCCCTTGTAGCGCTGGACGGTCAGGCCCTTGCGGCCTTCGGCGAGGATGTGAGCGACGACGGCCTCGCGGCTGTCGAGGGAGGTCTCGCCGCCGTCGATGACCGACAACGGGACGGCGTCGGTCTCACGCACCTGCTCGTAGCAGGCGAACAGCGCGCGGTACTCCGGTGAGTCGACGAAGCTGTCGCCGAGGCGCAGCTCGCGCGCGCGACCGTTCTGCCCAATCTGGAGCACGATCTCGAACACGCCGTGCTCTTCGTCGCGCTCGAGCACGATGTCAGCGCCGGCGTCCCGCAGCGGGCGAATGATCTCGAGCAGCGCATTCTTGTCGGTGAAGACGCTCGCTGCCACGACGCCCTGTCGCAACAGGCGGTCCGCCAGCACGCGCGGAAACCCCTTGCGCTCGATGACAGCCATCAGCTTGCCGAACGTCACCATCTTGTGCAGCAGGTGCTCGAGCTGCGCCCCGGTGACAAGCTCGCCCGAGGCCAGCCGCAAGCTGCGGTTCTCCGTGGCGCGCCGCATCAGGAAGGCGTCGAGCGCATGCTCGTCCTTGAGATAGCGCTCGCTCTTGCCGACCTTGACCTTGTAGAGCGGCGGCTGCGCGATGAAGAGGTGGCCGCGCTCGATCAACTCCTTCATCTGCCGATAGAAAAAGGTCATCAGCAGGGTACGAATGTGGCTGCCGTCGACATCGGCGTCGCACATGAGGATGATGCGGTGGTAGCGCAGTTTGCTGATGTCGAAGTCGTCGGCGCCCACGCCCGTTCCGAGGGCCGCGATGATGTTGCGGATCTCCTCGGAGGCCAGCGTCTTGTCGAGGCGTGCCTTCTCGACGTTCAGGATCTTGCCGCGCAAGGGAAGGATCGCCTGAAAGCGACGATCGCGGCCCTGCTTGGCCGAGCCGCCGGCCGAGTCGCCCTCGACCAGGTACAGCTCGCACAGCTCTGGGTTGCGCTCCTGGCACTCGGCCAGTTTGCCTGGCAGGCCGGCGCCGTCCAGTGCCCCCTTGCGCCGCGTCAGATCGCGCGCCTTGCGCGCCGCCTCTCGCGCGCGTGCCGCGTCGAGGACCTTGAGCACGATGCGCCGTGCGACGCTGGGGTTCTCCTCCAAGTAGCTGCCGAGCTTCTCGTTCAGCAAGCTCTCGATAATGCCCTTGACTTCCGAGTTGCCGAGCTTGCCTTTGGTCTGGCCTTCGAACTGCGGGTTGGGCACCTTGGCACTGATGACTGCGCAGAGGCCCTCACGCGCGTCCTCGCCCTGCATCGGCTCCTGGATGTCCTTCGCCAGGCCGGCGGACGTAGCGTAGGCGTTGAGTGTGCGCGTCAGAGCGCTCTTGAATCCAATTAGGTGCGTGCCACCGTCGTGCGTATTGATGTTGTTGGCGAAGGAGTAGATGTTCTCCGCATAGCCGTCGTTCCACTGCAGCGCGATCTCGGCTTGCACGCCTTCTCGCGTTCCCTCTACGAAGATCGGCTCGGGGTGCAGCACGGTCTTGTTGCGCCCGAGGTGCTCAACGAAGGAAGCGATGCCGCCGTCGTAGTGGAACCGGTGCGAGCGGCCATCCCGCTCGTCATCGAGCGTGATCAGGATCCCGCGGTTCAAGAACGAGAGCTCGCGCAGGCGCTGTGAAAGCGTATCGAAGCTCAGCTCCGTCGTCTCGAAGACCTGCGCATCCGCCTTGAACGTGATCTTGGTGCCGCGTCTCTCGGTCACGCCTGTCTGCTCGATGGGCCCATCGGGGACGCCGCGGCTGTAGGACTGGCGGTAGACCTTCTTGTCGCGCCAGATTTCGAGGTGTAGTCGCTCAGAGAGCGCGTTTACGACAGAGATGCCGACGCCGTGCAGGCCGCCCGAGACCTTGTAGGAGTTCTTGTCGAACTTCCCCCCCGCGTGCAGCTTGGTCAGCACCACCTCGGCGGCGTCCATGCCGTGCACGGTAGGGTGTGGGCCGACTGGAATACCGCGACCGTTGTCGACGACCGTCACCGAGTTGTCGATATGAACGGTGACGCCGATCTCGCTGCAGTAGCCGGCCAGGGCCTCGTCCACGGAGTTGTCGACAACCTCGTAGACAAGGTGGTGCAGCCCGCTCGGTCCGGTCGAACCGATGTACATCGCCGGGCGCACGCGAACGGCCTCCAGGCCTTCCAGGACCCGGATGGCGTCGGCGCCGTACTCGTGAGCGCTGGCCTGTTCCTCTTTGGGGGCTTCCGTCATTCTTGGACCGCCGCTAGCTTGGCTTGGCCTCCCGGAGCACCTGCACCTGCGTCAAGTTCCACCTCTGTCTCTTCCGTGAAGCCTGGGCGCGTGCGTGGAGCCCCGCTCCTCCGGCGTGTCCGCGTCCGGCCTGGGCGCCCGCCATGCTACAGACGCATGGGCATCACGATGTAGCAGTGATCCGTGGGCGTGTCGCCTGCCGGTCGGAAGACGCCCTGGCTCTCTGCGTTTTTTAGCTCGATCGATATTCGGTCGGTGCCGGCGGTCAGCAGAAAGTCGAGCAAGTACTGCGCGTTGAAACCAATCGTCACTTCGACTCCATCATACTCTGCCGCGACGGTCTCGCGCGCTTCGCCCAGGTCGGGCGATGCCGCCGCGACCGTGACGATCCCGGGGCCCGCGGTCAGCCGTATCGAACGCGTCCTGTCTGAGGCCACGAGGCTGACGCGGCGAATGGCCGTGAGCAGTGCCTCGCGGGAGATCAGTACTCTCTTGTCGCCTTTCGTCGAGATGACGTTCTCGAATGATGGGAACTGACCCTCCACCATCTTCGAGGCCAGCGTTCGTTTGCCAACAGTGAACAGGAGGTGATTGGCAGACTCCTCGAACTCGATGGATTCGCTCCCTTCGAGGAGGCGCCCGATCTCGTGGACGGCCTTTCGCGGGATCAGCACGCGTTTACTGGCTCGCCCTGCGTACGCTGAGCTGCGACGCGCATAGGCCAGACGATGGCCGTCGGTCGACACGAGGGCCGCTGCGCCCTCCTCCAGCACCAGCAGCGCACCCGCCAGATAGTAGCGTGCATCCTCGCCGCTGACGGCAAACGCCGTGCGCGCGGCCAGATCTCTTAGGGCTTCGCCGTTGATCTCGATCGCTGCCGCTCCGCCGCGTTGCGGCAGCGCCGGAAAATCCTGCTTGGGCAGTCCCGCCAGCTTGAACGCAACGCTGCCGCACTCGATCGCGATCCAGTACTCTGGTAGCAGCTTGATGCTCACATCCGCCTCGGGCAGCGAGCGGGCGATCTCGTAGAGTTTCTTCGTGTTGATGGTGATCGAGCCCTCCTCGGTGACTTGCGCGGCACACGCGCTGCGAAGAGAGAGGTCGAGATCGGTGGCAGAGAAGGATATCTCCTGTGCACGGGCCTCAATCAGCGTGTTTGAGAGAATCGGTATGGCGCTCTTCCGTTCGACGATACCCTGAAGAAAGTAGAGCTCTCTTACCAGATCTGTTCTTGGGAGGTTGATCTCCATCTCTTCATTCCTCTCAGGTTTCTCAATGTAGTGACTATTGATGTAGTTGATGGGCGCTCGAAAAGCCACCAAAAGACGCTTGCTTATTGATAGGTAGTGTTTTGTAGTGTTGAAAAAAACGCGAGAGAGACGGTGAAGTTGCTAGAAGAATGGAATGAGAGTCGAGAACGCACAGGCGTTCAACTGGGTGGGCGATGCTCGCCGTGTTGAATTCCCGGTATCTCACTGAACGGACTCAAGAAAGCGATTGATAAGTCGGTCAAAATCAGGGTCGTTCCGCCGCAGCGTCTCGATCTTCTTGACGGAGTGAATGACGGTCGAATGGTGCTTGCCACCGAAGCAACGGCCAATCTCCGGCAGAGAGGCCTTAGTCAGGCTCTTGGCCAGGTACATGGCAACCTGTCTTGGGAAGGCGACAGACGAGGAGTTGTTGCGTGCCTTGAGATCCGTGATGCGAAGCTGATAGTGGTCGGCGACGAGCTTCTGGAGTAGCTCGATCGTGACAGGCTTCTCCTCGGCGTGCAGCAGATCTCGAAGGACCTCACGTGCGAGCTCTAGGTCGATGTCGCGTCCCGTTAGGCTGGCGTATGCGATGAGCCGAATCAGGCTGCCCTCCAGCTCTCTAATGTTCGTGCGGACCTTGCTCGCAATGAAGAGGGCGACGTTCTCAGGGACCTCGACACGCTCGGACTCGGACTTCTTGCGGAGTATGGCCACCTTTGTCTCGATGTCGGGAGGCTGGATGTCGGCGATCAAGCCCCACTCAAAGCGAGACTGGAGTCGTTCCTCTAGCGTGGGGATCTGTCGCGGGGGACAGTCGCTGGAGATCACGAGCTGCTTCTGATTGTCGTGAAGCGCGTTGAAGATGTGAAAGAACTCCTCTTGTGTGCGGTCCTTGCCGGCGATGAACTGGATGTCGTCGACGAGTAGCACGTCTACCGCTCGATAGCGCTCGCGAAACGCATGAAGTCGGTCAAAGCGTATGGCGTTGATGACCTCATTGATGAACCGATCTGTCGAGACGTAAGCCATGACGAGGGAGTTTCGAACACGCGCCTGCACGTAGTGTCCGATCGCGTGCATGAGGTGCGTCTTGCCAAGGCCCACGCCACCGTAGATGAAGAGAGGATTGTACGACTTTGAAGGAATCTCGGCCACGGCACGCGCCGCCGCGTGCGCAAACTGATTCGACGCACCGACCACGAAGCTCTCGAACGTGTACTTCGGGTTGAACGACGCAGTGAAGGAATCGCGCTCTGGCAGTGCGAGAGGCATCGCTGACGACTGGCAGTCGAACACGACGGTCGCATCTGAATGCCCGAGCTCCTCCAGGGCCTCCCGCACAAGCCCCGTGTAGTTGCGTGCCAGCCATTCTCTGAACTGCGGGGTGGGAACGTGGACCGTCAGCCGCACGCCGTCCCACTCCATCTGCGTCGTCGGGCGGAACCACGTGGCAAAGGTGTGGCGGTTCACTTTGCCCTCGAGACGGCCCAGGACTTGGTCCCACAGGTTCACAAGAAGGTCCTCGCTGCGCATGGGAGCGACACGCCGCAACAGAGACAAATAACTATGCAACAAATACTTACACGGACTGCTCCGGCTGCGCTCGGGCACGAAATGAAGCGAGGGCCGTTTTTCACAGAGATTTCAACAGGTGTGGAAAAGGGCGCCAGACCATGAGGGAGCAGCGGAGGAATCCTCCGTGACGAGAGGTACCTTAGCACAGCATCGAAAGCCGACACAAGAGGGGATTCGCGCGGCTGAAAGACGAGATGGGGCCGAGGCCCATCTCTCGTCGTGACGGATCGGTGGCGCGAGATGCGATGCAGTCGGACCACCCGTTGAGACCCGACGGCTCATATGCCGAAGCAGGGATTGACAGACACGCCTCTCGCCGTATAGAGTCCACAATTCGGCGCTCGCGGCGCCAGCGAGACGGATCACCGACAGGCTTCTTCTAATGAAAAGGACATTTCAACCCAACAACCGCAAGCGCAAGCGAACTCATGGCTTTCTCGTCCGGTCGCGTTCTAAGGGCGGGGTGCTTGTCTTGAAGCGCCGCCGGCAGAAGGGGCGGAAGAGAATCGCCGCCTAGTCGAAGGCTGTGGGGATTGGTCGCGAGCAGCGAATCCGAGACGGCGCAGAGTTTCGCCGCGTACTGCGGACAGGACGGCGCCTGGACGGACCACTGTTCGTCCTCTATGTGCGGCGCAGTGCAGGACCGAACGCGCGCCTAGGTTTGGCTGTTGGGCGTCGTCTGGGTGGCGCGGTTCGGCGCAACCGAGTGAAACGCCTGCTGCGAGCCGCCTTCGCGGAAGCCGCGCGCGCTCTGGCGCCGGCCGACCTGGTGGTGGTTCCCAAGGCCGAGATAGTGGGTCATGGTGCTGGAAAGATCGGCGCTGAGCTCAAGCGCAGGATTGAGAGCTAATAACGCCGCCGGCCAGTCGCTCGCCCTACCAAGCAGGCTGCTCTTGGCCTTCATCGCCGCCTACCGAACGGTTCTCGGTCCGTTTCTGGGGGGGTTCTGTCGCTTCGCGCCGAGTTGCAGCGCGTACGCTGAAGAGGCCGTGCGGCGGTACGGTGTCGCCAATGGCTCTCGGCTCGCCGCTTTGCGACTGCTGCGCTGCCACCCATTTCATCGCGGGGGGTACGATCCCGTTCCCTAACGACTGCGACGAAGGGCCTACAACTGATGGATGAACGACGCCTCTTCCTCTTCCTCGTCCTTGCCTTCGTCGTGGTCACCGTCTATCCGATGCTGTTCCCGGCCACCGTGCCACCCCAGGAGAAGCCGGTGGCGACAGCGCCATCCGCCACGCCCGTGGAGCCCGCGCGTGTTGCCGAAGAGTCCACACGCAGTGCGCCGGCGTCATCGACCATCGCGCCCCTGGCAGACGCGAGTGAGCGCCGCGTGGAAGTGCTCACGCGTGAGGCGTCGATCGCGTTCACTAACCGCGGCGCGCGTCTTCTGTCGTGGCGTCTCACGGGTTTCACCGAGGACCGCGGACGCGCAGCCGAGATGGTGGCTGTCGTACCGAACGCCCCGCGCGCCCTGGATGTCGAGACCGGTGACGCGCGGACCGATGGAATCCTGCGGGATGCGCTCTACAAGGTCTCGAGCGAAAGCCTCGATTTGAGCGCGGGCGGTGAGGGGACGCTGACATTCGAGTACGCTGCTGGGGACCTTGTCGTCCGGAAGGCCTTTCTCTTTCGTGGCCAGCAGCCGCTAGCAGACGTGAATGTCTCGGTGCGGCGCGCCGGACGGGAACTCGACAAGAGACTTGTTTGGGGGCCCGGAATCGGGGTCCCCAACGACGCCGAGCGTGCCGTCCGGGGGTACCAGCCGCCGCAGGCAGTCGCCCTTGTCAATGGCAAGGTGGAGCGCGTGCCCGCCAAGAAACTGAAGGACGGCGGCCAGTCGCTCGCTGACGTGCGCTGGGTCGGCGTCGAGAACCGCTATTTCGTGGCGCTGTTCGCTGGCACCGATGCGGGCGTCCGAATGGCAGAGGCGTCCGCGTTCGACGTGCCGATGCCTGCCGAAGGCGAGACGGAGCCGCGTGCAATTGCGGCCCTCGTGCTCGGAGATCGCACCGGGCCGATCACGCTGTACGTGGGGGCCAAGGACTACTTCCATCTGGCCCCTCTCGGCCGCGACTTCAAGGCGGTGGTGCCCGTTGGCGAGTGGATCGGACCGATCGTCGTCCCCCTAATGCGGCTCCTGAGATGGGTCCACGGCTACGTCGGCAACTACGGCTGGTCGATCGTGCTACTGACCGTCCTGATCAACTTGGTGATGGGACCGTTCCGCCACTTCAGCATCGTCAACGGGATCAAGATGGCCAAGCTCTCTCCGGAGATGCGGGCAATCCAGGAGCGATACAAGAAGATCCCACTGCTCGACCCGCGCCGCCAGCAGATGCAGGAAGAAATCGCTGCGCTGTACGCGCGCCACGGCCTGAGCATGGGGACGCAGATGACCGTCGGCTGCCTGCCCCTGCTGCTGACGATGCCCTTCTTCTTCGCCTTCTATCGAGTTCTGGATGTCTCGATCGAGCTTCGTGGCGCCTCCTATCTTTGGATCCCCGACCTGAGCCAGAAAGATCCGTACTACCTGGCGCCCATTCTCATGGCCGTGTCGATGTTCATCCTGCAAAGGATGACCCCCGCCACCGTCGATCCCGCGCAGCAGCGCATGATGATGCTGATGCCGCTGCTCTTTGCCGTCTTTCTCTTTGCCGCGCCGGCGGGGCTCAATGTCTATTGGCTGGCTTCCAACTGCTGTTCGATCGTGCAGCAAGGCGTCACCCTTCGGCTCGTCAAGGGGCAGGCCAAAGAGGGCAAGCACGGGGGGCGCAGGCGATGAGAGACCTGGTGTTCTCGGCCGCGACAGTTGGGGAGGCCATCGAGACCGCTGCCGCAGCGCTTGGCATCGAGCCGGGCAATCTTCACTACATCGTGGTCGAGACCGGGAGCCCAGCCGTGGGAAAGCGTGCAGGGGTGCCTGCGCGCATCGCGGTCCTCGCGGAGCGGCGCGGGCCAGCGGAGGCCACACCGGCGGCGCCTGCCGACGCGCCCTCGGGCGAAGCGGCTCTGCGTGTGTGGCTGGCGGAGCTCGCGGATGCCCTGAGTCGCGCCAGCGACGAGGAGGTCCACTTCGATCCAGTTCAGGACGAAGATGCGATCGAGATCCGTGTCGTCCTGGACGAGAAATCAGTGCTGCTCTCGGGAGAGGGCGCCGAAACGTTTCATGCGTTGGAGCACCTGCTGCGGCGCGTCGCGCTCCAGGCAACGGGCGCACGTCGGGTCGTCGTCACGAACTCCGCGTACCGCGTGATACGAGAGTCGGCGCTGAGGGGGCAGGCGGAGAGCTTGGCCGCGGCGGTCCGCGACGACGGCGTNNACTTTCCAGCCCCCGCACGGGGAGTGAACGCGGGCGGATGCCCCACCGCACCGCGCTGGAACGGCTCGGTCTCGACGAGCTCGCCGTCCAACGCCTCACCGCCTACCTCGACACACTCGCCCTTTGGAGTGAGCGCGTCAACCTGACGGGGCTCAAAACGGCGGAGGACAGAGTGAGAGTGCTCGTGGCCAGCGTCTTGCCAGCGCTCTCGCTAGCCCGGCCAGGGCATCTGATAGACGTGGGCTCTGGCAACGGCACACCAGGCCTCGTCTTCGCCGCTACGCGCGACGAGATCGACGTGACGCTTCTGGAGCCTCGACTCAAGCGCTGGACCTTCCTGCGAGAGGCGGCGCGGGCCATGCGGCGTCCCGGGATCTCAGTGTTGCGTGAGCGCCACGACTCGTACGCGGGCCCGCGTGGCAGCACCGTGACCCTGCGGGCACTGCATCTGCCTCGCAAGGAGCTGGCCCCGCTCGTCGATCTTGGAGGACGCCTGCTCGTGTTCGGCAGCAGGTCCGAGGCGGGCGACGGTTTTGTCGAGGAGCCTGGCGTGGGTGGCCCCACCTGCCACGTGTTCCGGCGATGTTCCACGTGAAACACCGCGGAGCTCTGCGCTCGCCACAGCCGCCGTGCTATCCTGCGCACCGCTCTCGAGGGGGGTCTTGGCGCGGGTCATCGCTGTAGCTAACCAAAAAGGCGGCGTCGGCAAGACGACCACTGCTATCAACCTCTCCGCCAGCCTGGCCGCAGCGGAGCGCAGAGTCCTAGCGGTGGACGCGGATCCGCAGGCGAATCTCACCTCGGGCCTGGGGCGCAAGACCCGAGACGAGCGCGCGAGCTTGTACGAAGTCCTGATGGAGCAGACCTCGATCGAGGCCGCGCTTGTGTCCACGGATCTCGCGCACCTCTCCCTCGTGCCCTCCGAGCGCAACCTCATCGGAGTGGAAGTCGAGCTGGTCTCGGTTGCCGGCCGCGAGCAGCGGCTCAAGCAGGCCCTGGCCCCTGTCGCTGACCGCTTCGACTACGTGTTCATCGATTGCCCACCGAGCTTGGGCCTGCTCACGGTGAATGCCCTGGTGGCGGCAGATGCCGTGCTCGTGCCACTACAGTGCGAATATTTCGCGCTCGAGGGCGTGTCCGAGCTGATGGAGACGCTGAAGCGCGTGCGCCGCGGCCTGAACCCGTCGATCGGCGTCGAGGGCGTGCTGCTGACGATGTTCGATGAACGGACGAACCTCAGCCAGCAGGTCGCCAACGAGATCCGTACGCATTTCAAGGGGCAAGTTCTGGAGACGACGATCCCCCGCAGCGTGCGGCTTGCCGAGGCCCCGAGTTTCGGTAAGCCTATTATTTTGTATGACATCCGATCTCGTGGAGCCGAAAGCTATCTCGAGCTCGCCCGGGAGATCATGGGTCATGAAGCGAAACGCACTGGGTAAAGGGCTGTCGGCGCTCCTACCAGAGCCTGAACCCCAGCCAGCCACCGCGGGCCTGCTCGAACTTCCGATAGGCCTGCTCGATCCCAATCCCTTCCAGCCCCGGCTGCACATCGAGCCGAAGCGCTTGGAGGAGCTGACGGCCTCGATCCGGGAAAACGGCATCGTCCAGCCGATACTGGTTCGCCCTCGCGGGGGCCGCTACCAGATCGTCGCGGGTGAGCGCCGCTGGCGTGCCGCGCAGGCACTCGGGCTCGCGACCGTCCCTGTGGCTGTCCGGC
>PMCG01000176.1:1405-2864 GCA_003155335.1 Acidobacteriota bacterium | reverse complement strand
GTTGCGCCGACCTGGCACTACGTGATGCAGAACGACCGGGAAGAGGAGCTGCTCTTTCGCGGCAGCCAAATCGCCCAGGGCATCATCGCGTACCGGACGCGCAACAACGGCGCCGGGCCTCCGACCCTCGAGGCACTGATCAAGAGCCGACCGCGCTACCTGCGAAAGCTCTACAAGGACCCAATGACGCCCAAGGGCGAGTGGCGCCTCTTGCACGGAGAGCCCTGCCCAGCCCCGAACCCCAAGGCCGGAGAAGGGTCGACGTCGCTGAAACCCATGATGGCTTCTCCTGCAGCGCCTACAGGCACGACGTTCGGCGCGATCTCGGGCGTGGTATCGACCAACACTGACCAGAGCCTCAGGATCGTCTGGGGACAGTCGCACTACAACGAGTGGTGCTTCACCGCAGATCCGCGGAAGTATCCCCCTGTCATNNATGTCGACAGGGTCGTCAGGTATCCAGAGACAATAGCAGGTAGACGGCTGCGCCGGCGAAGAGGATGTTCGGTGCCCACATCGCCAGGGCAGGCGCCAGCAGGCCATTCACGCCCAGCGCCCTGAAGATCTCGAAGCAGGACCAGTAGAAGATCGCCAGCAGCAGCGCGATTCCGACGCCGTACAGCGCGCCGCGTCGGCCCACGACGAATGAAAAGGGGATCCCGATCAGCGCCATCACCACGGCCACGGCAGGCAGGGCCAGCTTGCTGTGGAGATCGACCTGCAGGCCGACGACATCCATGCCCTGCGCCGCAAGCGAGTGGATGTGCGCGCTCAGCTCCGTGAAGCTCAGCGTGTCGCCGCTGCCGCGCTCCTGGCCGAAGAACTTGGGCGGCTCGATGTCGCGGTTCTTGATGGAGTCGAACGTGTGGAACGCGGCGGTTCCGGCCGCGGCCAGCGTGCGACGCCAGCCCCGATCGAGCTCCCAGTAGCCGCCGTAGCGGCTCCAGCGCGCCTGGGCGGCAAAGAGACACTCCTGCAAACGCCAGGTCTGCGGGTCCAGGTCGAAGACCCAGACCGTGTAGAGCACTTCGGGCGTGGCGCGGGAACCCGTCACCTCGTAGAAGCGACCCTCGTGGCCGAGCAGCATGCGCTGCTCCATCTGCCGCACTGACTGCGCCGGCCGGCCTTTGATGATGTCGTGGTCCCTGCGCGCCACGCGGTTGGTGTAGGGCACGAAGAACTCGCCGAGACCGAAGATCAGCAGGCTGCCGGCTAGCGCCATAGCCGTGATCGGCACAGCCACGCGGTAGACGCTGATGCCGCCGGCCTTCATGGCGGTGATCTCGTTGCGCCGCGCCATGATGCCCAGGGTAGTCAGCGTGGCCACGAGGAAGGCAACCAGCAGGACGAGCTGCAACCGGTCTGGGGCCTGGAAAAGGAGATAGTGGAACAGCGTGCTCCAGGCGACCTTGTTCTGTTGGATGTCGTCGACTAGGTCCATGAACTCGAGCAGCATCGT
>PMCG01000176.1:0-1332 GCA_003155335.1 Acidobacteriota bacterium | reverse complement strand
GCGCAGCCGCGCTGGCGACTGTTGGGGTGTGGCGCCGCATTCGCGGAAGCCACGTCCGGTACAGTTCGAGATCGAGCGGATCGAAGGCTGCCTCGCGATGGTTCAGGTAAAGGAGTCCGCAGGCTGCGGCGCCGAAGACGAGGTTGGCGCTCCACATGGCAATCGCGGGATGCACCCAGCCGCTGTCCCCGAACTGCTGCCCGAAGCGCAGAAAGACGTAGTACACGAAGATCGCGGCCACGGAGAGGCCGAAGGCCGCGGAGCGGGCCTCTTTCTTCTGTCCCAAAGAGAGCCCGATGCCCAGCAAGCCAAACACAAGGCAGGCGGCCGCCACGCTGAAACGCATGTGCCACTCGACGCGCAGCGGCGCGAGACGCTCCGGGGAGGTCCCGGCCTTTTCGGCAGCGCGGATGGCCTCTTGCACCTCGAAGACGGTCATCTCCCTCGAACCCTTCACGAGCTGGGGCTTGGGCGGGAAGATCTCGTCGAAGGGCAAGAGCATCTCGCGCGAGGCAAAGCGCTGCTGCTCCCAGCGTTGCGGCTGCGTCGGGTCAAAGGCGTAGGCCGCGCCGTCAGTCAGATCGAGTCGGGCCTCCTCGCGCCCACGATCGATCTCCAAGCGCGCTTGGCGCGCGAGCACTAGCCGCGGCTTCTGGGGCACGCGCATGTCCCGGATCAGCACGTTGCGCCAGTCTCCTGTCCCAGCAACGACATCCGAGACGTAGAGCATCAGCGTGCCGCTGGGAAGCAGGTCGTCGGTGAAGACGCGGGGCTTGACCGCCGTGCGTACCTGGCTCGCCACGAGCGAGGCCGTCAGGCTGCGGTATTCCTGGTTGGCCTGCGGGTAGGCGATGGCCGTGATGTAGAGAGTCGCCAGCGTGGCCAAGAGGGCGATCGCCAGTACGGGCCGCACAAGGCGCCCCGGCCCGACGCCTCCGGCCCGCAAGGCGATGACCTCGCTCTCGCTGCTCAGGCGGCCGAACGCCAGAAGCACCCCGAGCAGCACCGACATGGGGATGGTCAGGGCCAGCAGGTGTGGCACGAAGTACCAGAAGATGCGGAGGACCGTCAACGGATCGGCGTTGTGCGACACGAGCATGCCCATGAGCTCGGCGATCTGCGGCAGTAGCAGAACGAACGTAAAGAGGAGCACGCCGAGACCGGCAAAAGGCAGAATCTCTTTGAAAATATAGCGGTCGATCAGGGTGGTACGAAAGGAACGCAGCGTCATCACCGCGCTGATCGTATCACGCAGGCGCGTTGGGTCGGGTGCGGCGCGCGAGGGCCTGTCGCATGACGCTGCCCGCCGCGCGGGCTAGAATGTGCGCACCT
>PMCG01000010.1:1329-3104 GCA_003155335.1 Acidobacteriota bacterium | reverse complement strand
GTCGTCGACGTCGCCCTTGAACACGCACATCTCCTCGTGGCGTGGCTCGGCGAGCTGGGCGCGATGCGCTCCTTCCGCAAGCACAGCGCGTGGTACACCAAGGCCTTTCCCGACAGCGCCGCGCTGCGGGACCGGCTTATGCGCATCACCACTCTCGCGCAGCTCGAGACGGCACTCGCCGCGCTCGATCGTTCGCAGCCCTTCCCGGCTGAGGCCATGCGCGTCAAACGCGGCAAGAGCGGCGGCACGCAGCGCGTCGTCCTGCCCGAAGGCTTCTTGGACGATCTGGACGATGCCACGCCGCCGCCGGCCGAGGCCGAGACAACGGCCAGCGGCGGTTGAGGTCACGGCCACGCGCCACAGCCGGCTCGAGGAGTGAAGCGTCGGGGCGCACCCGACGCGCAGCGGCCGGACGCATTGGCGCACCCGGGCGAGATATGATGTCGGCCCGTGAGCGGCCGGCAGAGCAAGACCACAACTTCGTTCTTCGGGCCGGGTGGAGCGCTCGCTCGTGTTCTTCCCGACTACGAGCCGCGTCCCGCCCAGGACCGCATGGGCGAGGCCGTCGAGCGCACGCTCGAGCGAGGCGGGCTGCTACTGGTCGAGGCCGGCACAGGCACCGGCAAGACCGTTGCCTATCTCGCGCCTGCGGCCCGCCTTCGGACGCGCGTGGTCGTCTCGACCGGCACGAAGAACCTCCAGGAACAGATCGTCCAGAAGGATTTGCCTCTGCTGTCGCGCGCCCTTGGGCGCCGCGTGAGCGTGGCTGCAATGAAGGGCCGCGCGAACTACCTCTGCAAGCTGCGCTTTGAGTCGTTCAGCCGACAGGGCACCTTCATGCGGCGCGAGGAGATCCCGCTCTTCCGCGACGTCTCGTCCTGGGCCAGCGCGACGCACACGGGCGACCGGGCCGAGATCCGCGAGCTCCCCGACAGCGTCGAGTTCTGGCGCGACATCTCAGCCTCCGGCGAGCAGTGCCTTGGCCAGGCCTGCGCGCGCTTTGACGACTGCTGGGTGACCCAGATGCGTCGGCGCGCCCTGGAGGCCGAGGTCGTCGTCGTCAACCATCACCTGCTTTGCGCGGACCTGGCCTTGGACGAGGAGGCCCAGGGTCGCGTCGTGCCGGAGTACGACACGCTGATCCTCGACGAGGCGCACATGCTCGAGGACGCCGCGACGCAGTACTTCGGCGTGCAAGTCTCGACCCACCGCGTGGAGGAGCTGGCGCACGATCTCGAGCGCGAGCTGAGCGTCGCGCGTCGCGAGGCGCGCGAGGCCCGCGCGGAAGGCGCCGTCTTGCGCGAGCGCGGGGAGCGGTTCTTCGCGCTCGTCGGCAGAGAAGCTGGCAAGCGGCTCACGCGCAACTGGCGCACGGCTGCCGTCGGGGAGGAAGCTGGCGCGCTGCTGCTGCACCTGGAGGGTCTGGCCACCGCAGTGCTCGCGCTCCCTGAGCGGCCCGAGACGCTGACGGCGATCGCGCGCCGCGCGCGCGATCTGACGGCGGAACTGCGTTTCCTGATCGCCGCCGAGGACGAAGGCCACGTCTTCTTCTCCGAGCGACGCGGCCGAGGCGTCTTCCTGCGCGCGTCACCGATCGACGTTTCCACGGTGTTGCGCGAGCGTCTGTTCGGTCGCGTGCGTGCGGCGGTGCTGACATCTGCCACGCTGGCCGTGGACGGCAGCTTCGAGTATGTGCAGGCGCGCCTGGGCTTGGGCGAGGCCGAGACGCTCAAGCTCGAGTCGCCCTTCGACTTCGCAAACCAGGCGGTGCTCTA
>PMCG01000010.1:883-1302 GCA_003155335.1 Acidobacteriota bacterium | reverse complement strand
CCCTACCCGCTCTTCGTACAGGGCGAGGCGCCCAAGCCTGCGCTGCTCGATCTGTTCCGGGCAACGCCGGGTGCCGTGCTGCTGGCCACGGCCTCCTTCTGGCAGGGCGTCGACGTCGTGGGCGAACAACTCTCTTGCGTCATCATCGACAAACTGCCCTTTGCCTCGCCGTCGGATCCGATCGTGGCCGCGCGCATCGAGCATCTCACGCGCCAGGGCAGCAACGCCTTTGCCGAGTACCAGGTGCCCGAAGCGGTGCTCACGCTGAAGCAGGGNNGGACGCCTGATTCGCTCGACGAGCGACCGGGGCGTGTTGGCCGTGTTGGACAGCCGGCTCGTGGAGCGCTCCTACGGCCGCCGCTTCCTGGCGAGCCTGCCGCCCGCGCGTTTAGTTCACGATCTGCGGAGTGCGAGCGCGA
>PMCG01000010.1:254-836 GCA_003155335.1 Acidobacteriota bacterium | reverse complement strand
GCCTGGATCGTGGCGCGACGCGCGTCGCTGAACGTGGCGGACGGCGTCAGATAAAGCGTGAAGCCGCGGTAGAAGATCTTCTCGGCCTTGGCACGGTTGGCCGCGCCAAGTCCCGTCACGCGCAGGCCCGACGTCCGGTTCGTGCCACCCTCGATCAGCAAGTAGAACGCTTGGTTCGCGATCCCGCTGTTGATGTGCACGCCGCCGTTGTCGTGGTTTGCGTCGAGCGGTCCGATGTAGCGGCGGCTATAGTTGTCCGGATCGCCGAAGAGTCCCGGGTTGGCCATCGAGCGAAACGCGTACAGGGATGGATTGAACGGATCAGAGAGATCCTCTCCCAGCCAGTAGTCCGCCATCAGGCGGCCCGAACCCACCGGCTGCGCGAAGAACTCAACCGACGTGCCCATGATGTCCGAGAAGGCCTCGTTGAGCGCTCCGGATTCTGAGAGATAGATGCCGTTCCAGGTTCGGCTCGTCACACCGTGCGTCATCTCGTGCGCGGCCACATCGATGGCGGACGAGAACGGAGCGAAGCGCACGCCTCCGCTGACGCCGCCGTCTCCGTAGACCATGGCGTCAAGG
>PMCG01000010.1:0-217 GCA_003155335.1 Acidobacteriota bacterium | reverse complement strand
GTGATGGCCGCTGGGCGCAGCCGGTCCTGGGCTGAGAACAGCCCGCTGCCGGTCTCCTGCGTCGACATCTTCTTGCGGTCACCCCATGCGCCCGTGCCAAGGCCGATGACGGGCGTGTCTTGTTCGAGGTTCTGATAGGAGAAGACGATGGCGCCGGAGTGTGCGTCAACGAAATAGCGGATCTCACTGGGCGGCGACAGGCTCCAAGCCGTGATCA
>PMCG01000265.1 GCA_003155335.1 Acidobacteriota bacterium | reverse complement strand
ATGGGCGAGCTCCAGGAGCGCATCACATCCACGACACGCGGGTCGATCACGTCTGTCCAGGCCATCTACGTCCCGGCGGACGACTACACAGACCCAGCGCCGGCAACGACCTTCGCGCACCTCGACGCCACGACGAACCTCTCGCGACAGATCGTGCAGCTCGGCATCTATCCGGCCGTGGATCCGCTCGCGTCGTCCTCGCGTATCCTCGATCCGCGCATCATCGGCGAGGAGCACTATCAAGTCAGTCGCGCGGTGAAGCAGATCCTTCAGCGCTACAAGGACCTTCAAGACATCATCGCCATCCTCGGCATCGACGAGCTTTCCGAAGAAGACAAGGTCACTGTCGCTCGCGCACGGAGAATCCAACGGTTCCTGTCTCAGCCGTTCCACGTTGCCGAGCAGTTCCTGGGGATCCCCGGCAAGTACGTCTCGCTCAAGGACAGCATTCGCAGCTTTAAGATGATCGTGGACGGCAAGATGGACGAGTATCCCGAGCAGGCATTCTTCATGGTCGGCTCGATCGATGAGGTCTTCGAACAGGCCAAGAAGATGGGCCGCTAGCCACGGCCGAGTCCGCGATGAGCGAAGCGACACTGCCCGCCCGCATCCAACTCGAGGTCGTCACGCCCGAGGGGCTCCTTCTGCGCGACGACGTCGACGACGTCGTCGTTCCCGGAGAGGACGGGTACTTCGGCGTCAGGCCGGGACATACGCCCTTCTTCACGACTCTGGGCATAGGGGTGATCGTGTACACGCGCGATCGGGTCTCGCGTAGCCTGACGTGCTTCGCGGGCTACTGCGAGGTCCTGCCAGACCGTGTCAGCATCCTGGCGCAAATCGGTGAGCGAGCCGAGGACATCGACCTGCAACGCGCCGAGGAGGCGCGCGCGCGGGCTGAGGCGCGCATGAAGACGATCCGCGACCAGGTTGGCTATGAAGACGCACACGAAGCCTTCCAACGCGCGGTGACGCGCCTGGCGGTCGCTCGACGGCGCCGCGGATAGAACGTTCGCGCGACGGGCTCTCCCGATGATTGCGCAGATCGCACAGCTCCTTCGCTACCGCCTGTTGATCCAGAGCCTAGTCGCACGCGAGCTCAAGGCGCGCTACCGAGGGAGCGTCCTGGGGTTCTTCTGGAGCTTTGTCAACCCGCTCCTCCTGCTTCTCACCTACTGGCTGGTTTTCTCGCGGGTCTTGGTGGGCATGCGCCCCCAGACTGTCACGCCGTACTTCCTCTTCCTCTTCTGCGGCATTCTCCCTTGGACGTGGTTCAGCGCCTCGATCGCTCAGGCGGCAGGCGTGCTCATCGCAGGCGGCAACCTGATCAAGAAAGTGCTCTTCCCGGCAGAGGTCCTACCGGTCGTGGCCGTGCTTTCGAACATGGTCCACTTCCTACTCGGGCTGCCGATACTCCTGTTCTTTCTGATCTACAAGGGCAAGTTGACGCTGACCGCGCTGCTGCTGCCGCTGCCGTTGCTCGTCCAGTTGGTGCTGACGCTTGGGCTCGCGCTCTTCGTCTCGGCGCTGACAGTGCACTTCCGCGACATTCAGGACCTGCTCTCGCACATCCTCCAGGTCTGGTTCTTCCTCACCCCGATCATCTATTTCTACGGTGACATGAGTGGGAAGATCCGCACCGTGCTGCGGCTCAACCCGATGACGCACGTGATGGTCGCCTATCAGGAGATCCTGTTCCAAGGCCGGTTCGAGCATATCGGCGGCCTCGTGGCAGCCGCCGTGGTGGCCGTGATCGTCTTCATGGTCGGCGCCCTGCTCTTCGATCGCTTGCGCGACACGCTGGCGGAGGAGGTATGAGCGCAGGCCCCGCTGTCGTGGTGGAGAACGTCGCCAAGGTCTACCGCCGCTTCCAGCACCGCCACCAGTTCCGCACGCTCAAGAGCGCGATCCTCACCGGCAGCCTGCTGACGGACCTGACGCCGGACGAGACCTTCACCGCGCTGGACGACGTCTCTTTCGAAGTGCCACGCGGGACGATGTTCGGCGTCATCGGCGAGAACGGCTCTGGCAAGTCGACGCTACTGAAGCTTCTGGCCGGCATCACCAAGCCGACGCGCGGGACCGTCAAGGTGCGCGGTCGTGTCTCAGCGCTGATCGAGCTCGGCGCGGGATTCCATCCCGAGATCAGCGGGCGCGAGAACGTGGCCATCAACGGCATCATGCTCGGGCTCACGCGGCGCGAGATCCAGGAGCGCTTCGACGAGATCGTCGCCTTTGCGGAACTTGAACGCTTCATCGACGCCCCGGTCAAGACCTACTCCTCGGGCATGTACATGCGCCTTGGTTTCGCGGTGGCCGTCCACGCCGACCCTGATGTGCTGCTCGTCGACGAGGTCCTGGCAGTCGGCGACGAGGGTTTCTCGCGCAAGTGCCTGGACAAGATCGGGGAATTCCGTCGTCGTGGCAAGACGATCTTCTTCGTCACCCACAGCCTCGGCCTGGTCGAGAAGATGTGCGACGACGCCCTCTGGCTGCGCAAGGGACGCATGGTCGAGCGCGGCGATCCCAAGCGCGTCGTCGATGCGTATCTGACGTACGTGGCAGGTGGAGAAGAGGCGCTTCTGGCGCGCGACCACGCCCAAGGCGCGGCGACCGATCCTACCGCAGGCGGCTATCGCGAGGGGCGCTGGGGCAATCGCGAAGTCGAGATCACGCGCGTGCGCTTGCTCGACGATCGCGACCACGAACGACATGTCTTCGTGCCCGGCGAATCGCTCACGGTGGAACTGGGTGTGCGTGCGGCGGTTCCCGTCGAGGACTTCGTCTTCGGCGTCGGTATCTTCACCAGCGAGGGCGTGTCGGTCTACGGTACGAACACGGACCTTGAGGACTACGGACCTGAGCAGCTCGATGGTGAGGCAAGAGTCCGGTTCGTCATTGAACGCCTCGATCTCGTCGAAGGCTCGTACCTGCTGGACATCGCGGCCCACAAGAAGGACGGGACGCCGTATGACTATCACCGCGGCCTGTCTGCCTTTCGCGTGAAGAGCCACATCAAGGACGTCGGTCTCTATCGTCCCAGCCACCACTGGGTCTTCGAGGGCCCTGTCCGCCTCAGCCCGCCCCGGCCGCGCGCCGAGCTGGACCTGCACGACGCAGCGTCTGACAACACGACCCCACCACACGCTGCGCTGGACGTGGTGGCCGCGCGCGCGCAGCGTCAGGCCTGGCGTGAAGCGGGGTTGAGCGTTGTTCTCACGAACGGCTGCTTCGACCTGCTCCACGCGGGCCACGTCAGCCTGCTCGAATCGGCGCGTGGCCTGGGTGACCGACTGATCGTGGCGATCAACAGCGATCGGTCCGTGCGCGCGCTCAAGGGGCCGCAGCGGCCCATTGTGCCGGAAGCCGAGCGGGCCGAGACGCTCCTGGCCATGGAGTGCGTCGATGGTGTGGTCACCTTCGACGAACCCACGCCGGCGGAGGTGATCGGCGCGCTCGAACCGGACGTTCTCGTCAAGGGCGCCGACTGGGGCGAGCAGGCCATCGTTGGCCGCGAGACGGTCGAGACGCGTGGGGGTCGCGTCGTCCGCGTGCCGTTGGTGCCGGGACAGTCGACGACGGCGCTCATTGACCGCATCCGCCGGACGTGACCGCACGCTGGATCGACCCCCTCGCCGCCAACGAGGCGCTGCAGGCGCTGCGCAGCGAGCTGGCGTCTGGCAAGAGCCTCGCTCTTCACGGTCTTGTCGGCCCTGCGCGACTGCTGCTTCCGCTGTTGCTGCTCGAAAAGCCGCTGCTGTTCGTTGTGGCGGGCGAGCGCGACGTCGAAGCGGCGGCACAGGATCTGCGCACGCTTGCCGCCGAAGCCGGTCTTGAAGGCGAGGTCCTGTCGCTTCCCGCACCAGGACCGCTACCTTTTCGCGGCCTTTCGCGCCACGCGGATGCCTCCTGGCGGCGCGCTGCGGCCCTCTTTGCCGCGGCGCAAGGGAGGGTGCGCACCTGGGTGGCGTCGCCCGCTGGCCTCCTTCGCCCAGTTCTGCGCGCCGACCTCCTGGCCACCCGCGTCGTGCGCCTCACGCGTGGCGAGGAGATGACACCGGAGATCGTGATCGAAGCGCTTCTTGAAGCCGGCTACGTTCGAGAAGACCCGGTCAGCGCTCCTGGACAGGTCTGTCGGCGTGGCGGCATCGTGGACGTCTTTGCGCCGGACGCGCGCTGGCCGGTGCGCGTCGAGTTCTTCGGCGACACCGTCGATAGTCTGCGCTCGTTCGACCCCGAGACGCAGCGGAGCGGTGCACCCCACGATTCTATCGAGCTGCCACCCCTAGCCGACCTCTTTGTCACGTCATCGCTGCGCCCGGCGCTGCAGGCGGCGCTTGAGGCGCATCTCGGGCGCAGGCGCGAGGCGCGCTGGTTGCTCGACCGTCTTGCGCGCGGCCAGGTACCCGAGGATGCGGCGGAGTACCTGCCGCTCGTGCCGCAGGCGACAGTCCCGGCGTGGGAACACCTGGTGGACGGCGCTTGCGTGCTCGTCGAACCCGACAGCGTTTTGGCAGAAGCCGCCGCCCTTCACGAGCGCGCTGCACGCGAGCGGACAACGGGACGCGGTGGTACCTCTCTCGATCCTGCGGACTACCTGGTCAGCGTCGAGGCTCTCGCGCGTCGGGCGGCGCAACCGCCCGCGCTCGCGGTGAGCGAGTTCGGTCTCGACGCACCCCTCCCGGGCCTGACCTGTCGGCCGGTGGCGAGATTCGCAGGTGACCTGCGTCGCCTGGTCGAGGACCTAGCGGAGCGCCGCGATCACACGGTCGTCCTCCTGGGAAGCGCCGGGCGTGCGGAGAGACTGCGAGAGTATCTCGAAGAACAGAGCTGCGTTGTTTCTGAGACGGCCACCGTGGAGGTGCGCGTCGGGACCCTGACCCAGGGCTTCGAGCTGCCGGATCTGGGCCTCCGGGTGCTGGCCGACGGCGATGTCTTCCCAGAGGAGGTCCATCTCCACGCCCGCGGGCGCGGCAGCGCCCTGCGCCGGGCGCTGCTCGACTTTCGCGACCTACGCATCGGGGATCGCGTCGTACACCAAGATCACGGCATCGCGCGCTTCGAAGGGCTCGAGACGCTGGAAGTCGCGGGCGTGCGCGGCGAGTTCATGGTGCTTTCGTACGAGGGGGGCGACCGCCTGAAGGTCCCCATCGACGCCTTCGATCGCGTGCAGAAGTACAAAGGCGCCGATAGCGCACACCCCGCGCTTGACCGCCTTGGCAGCGGACGTTGGGCGCAGGTCAAGAAGCGCGTGCGTCGTGCGATGCGCGAGATGGCGGCTGAACTGCTGCGCTTGTACGCAGAGCGCAAAGCCCGGCCCGGCCACGCCTTCAGCGCCGAGAGCCCGTGGCTTCGAGAATTCGAGGATTCTTTCGAGTACGAGGAGACGCCGGACCAGGCCACCGCTATCAAGGAGGTGCGCGCCGACATGGCCTCCACCTCACCGATGGATCGTCTCGTGTGCGGAGACGTCGGCTACGGCAAGAC
>PMCG01000333.1 GCA_003155335.1 Acidobacteriota bacterium | reverse complement strand
CGCTTTGGGGAACTTCGTGTCCGACAACCCTCAACAACCCCAAAACGCGGGCTACGCCGCTGGCAACGACACCGGCTGCCTGGCTCCGCTGAATGAGTTGAACAAAGTGATTTCGCCCACTCCGGCGGGCGGATGCACAGCCGGCTGTGATTGCAGCTTGCTGAGCAACGGTACGGTCATGGAGTGCCCGCTGGTCAATCGCTCCCCGGGCACGCTGTGCTTCACCCGCGATACGATGCCCACGCTGTTCAGTAGCGGGATCACATGAAGGAGTTCTTTACGCGACCGTCAGATTCCCCGTGCGCGTTCATTCCCATCGCCACTACGAAGACCGCGCAGGACTTTCTGAACGACAGGGAGCCGCCCACACCACCGGACAACGACTAGAGGCGCTGGCGCTTTCGGAGAGCATCACGGAGTCACGGAGCGCGGCCGCCGCGGTCGCGCCCCTTCGCGCTTCCAGGCATGCAGGTTACGCCGTTGCGTCGTTGTCGCAGGAGGAAGATGATGACGAAGCGTCTGGACTGGAGCCCCGTACAATGCGCGGCGTGACCTGGCTGGCAGTAGCGATCCTCGTGAGTCTACTCGGTGCTGCGAGTGCAATCGCCGAGGAGCCCGTGTTGGTGCGGCCCTTCTTGTTCAGCGTCTCGACCACGTCCTCGACAACGAGCCACTGGACTGCCTTCTACGACAGCGCTGTCGGCAGCGCTACGAACACAACGGGCACCCACGACGGCCTCGAGCAGCGCTTGGGGGTGCAGGGCAGCCTCGGTCACGGTTTCACGCTGCTCGGCCAGGTCGGAGTCGCCGCCGCAGGCGTCGCCGCGTCCCAGAGCACGCAAGAGGGAGAGTTGCTCAAGGACCTGTGGCGCGGCAGCGGTGGCGGGTGCGTGGCAGTCGGTCTGGGAGCGCGACACGAGTGGGACCACACGACCACGCTCCTCGGTCGGATCAGCGTGGGCCAGTCTGTCGGACGCTCGATGTTCATCGGCAACGTCCGTTTCGAGCATGCGCTCACAGCCGGCCGGGACGGCATCGACTTGATCACCAGCCTGGGCTGGGCCCAGCGCGTGACTCGCGCGGTGGGCATCGGTGCCGAAGCAGTTGGCGAAGACCTGGAAGGATTCTGGGAAAAGGACGAGGCCGAGGGTGGCGCCCGAGTATTCGTGGGACCGGCCATCCACGTGGCCCCGCCCGGCGCCAAGTTCCAACTGAGTCTCCTGGGCGGTCCGGTCATCCGCGGCACGCGCAACGACAACTCGAACTATGCCCCGCGCGCCCTGACTAGTGGCAAGGGCTACGCTGCCCGAGCGTCGCTCACGTACTCGTTCTGACATCCCGACACCGCAAGACGGTTGTGATCCCGCTCGCGACCAAGTGCCTGCCCGTGCCACAATGAGCCCCCGATCGCCCGAGCGAAGGAGGCGGACTCACGATGAAGGCCAACAAGCGCATCATCCCTGTCTCGTCCGGCAAGGGCGGCGTTGGCAAGACGACCTTTGCCCTCAACTATGCCCTGTCGCTCGCGCGGCACGGCAAGACCATCCTCGTGGACCTGGACATGGGCACCTCGTCGGTGCGCAACCTGATCGACACTCCGGTGGAGCGCGACCTCTACCACTTCTTCAAGAAGGGGCACACCCTCGGCGACTGCGTCACCACGCTGGACGCGCGCCTCGATCCGGCCGGCGACTACGCCGACTTCGGCTTCATTGCCGCACCGCGCGACGTGATCGACGACGTCACCAACATGGACGCGCGCCGGCGCGACGCGCTGATCGACGCCATCAACGAACTCGACGCGCAGTACGTCGTGCTCGACCTCAAGTCAGGCCTCGATCCCGCGGTCATCGACTTCCTGCCGGTTTCGAACAGCGGCATCTTGATCTTCACGCCGCACCTGACCGCGGCCACGCTGGCCGCCAGCCAGGTGGTCAAGGCCATGCTCTTCCGCAAGCTGCGCGCGCTCTTCGCCAAGGGCTCGGAGGTCTACGCCAGCTTGCCAGGCCTCGCGCCGAGCAGCGTCAACGCGCTCATCGATCGCGCCGAGGACGCCTATCATCCGCAGCCGATCAACCTCGACGGTTTCATCGACGTCCTGCGCCAGACCTTGGGCGACCACCCTGTGCTGCGGCTGGTGGCCAATGCGATTCACTTCTTCCGCGTGCACTTCGTGCTCAACATGTTCAGCGGCGTGGAGGAGTCGTACGAGACGGCTGTGCGCCCATTCACCGAGAACCTATTGAGCAAGGTCAGCGGCCGCCTGTCGATCATGAACCTCGGCTGGGTCGTGGCCCACGAGCAGATCAATCGCGCCAACGCCCGGCGCGTGCCTGTTCTGCTCAACCGCGACCGGCAGCGCAAAGATCCTTCCGCGGAACTGGCGCGCCTGGCGCGACGTTATCTCGGCACGCGCTCCTCTTCCACGCGCGCCCTCTCGCGTCCAGACCCGGCGCAGTACCTCGCCGTGCAGCTCGACACGCTCAGGCGCATGGATGACGACCTCAAGAACGCTGGCTTTCGCGAGAACTTCAAGTACATCGTCTATCGCTCGCTGCACCTGATGGCCAGCCTGCGCGTGAGCGACTTCGGCGACGACCGCCTCTTCAAGCCCTCGGAGATCTCGGCCGCCCTGGCGCGACGGCAGCGGCACTGACCGACAGAACAACGCGAGGGGCTGTGAGGCCTCCGGAGCGCGGCGTAAGTGGGCACAGCACGCTGTGCCTACGATTGCTGGAGGTTCGTGTTCGCGGGCGACCGGCCGGGCGCCCCCTACGCGGGGGCTATCGACGCTGGGTCGCGGCCGACAGGGCGGGCACAGGGGCGTGCGGCTGCGCGCGCCTACCTGCGCGATGCGTGGCGGGCTTCGACTGTCTTCAGGCGACGGTCGGTGTCCTTGTAAGACGATCTGATTTCCGCCCGGAGGTCAGCGAAGTTGTGGGCCGTCTCCACGCGGAACGCGCCAGCCTCACCGCTCACGGCGGCGATCTGCGCGCGAACGCCGTCGAAGTTCCGTGTCGTCTCGTCGTGGAACGCATCAACCTTGTCGTTGAGGCGTTGCACGGCCTCGGTCGTCATGGCGTTACTCTCAGCGACCATGCGCAGCCGACGATGAACGTCTTCCGTCAGTACTCCGAAGTGCCGGCGCATCTCCTCCCGTTCTTCTGGGGTCATGTAGGTCGGTCCTCCGACCGGAGACAGCATACCGTGGCCTGGCCAGGGGAGGTCCGAACGGTGGGCCGCAGAGGGGATTTGAGCGTCGCGTGGGCACGGCGGCGCAGTGCGCCAGTGACTGCGGGTTTCGCGTTCGGGGGCACAGCACGCTGTGCACCTACGTCTCCTGCACAGGAGCGGCGGTGCGGGCTGAAACGCGACTGGTTCGATGCGAGACTAGGCGGGGGAGTAANNNNTTCTGCTGTCCGAAATGCCGCGAGCGGTTTCTCGCTGACCCGGACCGCTACCTGGAAGATGGTAGGGGCACGGCGCGCCGTGCCCCTACGCCGGTGACGCACGCTGACGCGACCGTGGCAGAGCGCGCGGCGGCAGGCGTGTCGTACACCTGTCCGATGCACCCCGCGGTCGTCAGCGACCGGCCTGGCGAGTGTCCAGAGTGCGGGATGGCGCTCGAACCGCGCCTGGTCGCGCTCAATGAGCCTGAGAACCCTGAGCTGCGCGACATGCGGCGACGGATGTGGCTCGCGGTTGCGCTGAGCGCTCCGGTCGTGCTGATCGCGATGCTGGAGCATGTGCCAGGACTGGCCTTGTTCCACCTGGCGCCGGGTTGGATCTGGACGACGGTCCAACTCGTGCTGTCGGCGCCCGTTGTCGTCTGGGCTGGATGGCCCTTGCTCGCGCGCGGCTGGCGCTCGCTGGTGACCGGGAAGCTCAACATGTTCACGCTCATCGGCCTGGGCATTGCGGTGGCGTTCCTCTACAGCCTGATTGCGGCCCTTCTGCCCGGCATCTTCCCTGCGTCCTTCCGGGACGTGCACGGTGAGGTGGGCGTCTACTTCGAGGCGGCTGCGGTGATCGTCACGCTCGTTCTGTTCGGTCAAGTGCTCGAGCTCAAGGCGCGCAGTCGGACCGGCTCGGCGATCAAAGCGCTGCTGGGCTTGGCGCCGAAGACTGCGCGGCGCTTGGAGAGCGACGGGAGCGAACGCGACGTCGCGCTCGAGGATGTGCGCGTGGGCGACCACCTGCGCGTGCGGCCCGGCGAGAAAGTCCCTGTGGACGGCGTGGTGCTGGAGGGCGCCAGCTCGGTCGACGAGTCGATGGTCACCGGCGAGCCCATCCCGGTCGAGAGGCGCGCGGGCGACCGCGTCGTTGGCGCCACACTCAACGCCAGCGGGACCCTGGTCATGGAGGCACGGCGCGTGGGTGCGGACACGCTGCTCTCGCAGATCGTGCAGATGGTGGCAGCGGCGCAGCGCAGCCGCGCGCCGATCCAGCGCCTCGCCGACCGGGTGGCGGCCTGGTTCGTTCCGGCTGTGGTCGCGAGCGCCATGATCACGTTCGCCGTGTGGGCGCTCGTGGGGCCGCAGCCGCGTTTGGCGTATGCCCTGGTCAACGCGGTCGCGGTACTGATCATCGCCTGCCCCTGNNGATGTCGATCATGGTCGCGAGCGGCAAAGGGGCGACGGTTGGCGTGCTCTTCAAGAACGCCGAGGCGATCGAAGTCCTGCGCCAAGTCGACACGCTCGTCGTCGACAAGACCGGCACGCTCACCGAAGGCCGGCCGAAAGTGACTTCGGTGACTCCGGCCGGTGCGTGGCCGCCGGACGACCTGCTGCGGCTGGCCGCGAGCCTGGAGCGAGGCAGCGAGCACCCGCTGGCAGCCGCGATCGTGGCCGCAGCGACCGAGCGTGGGCTGACGATGGCTGAGGTTCGCGATTTCTCCTCAGCGGCGGGCCGGGGAGTGAAAGGCGTCGTCGAAGGCCATCGCCTCGCGTTGGGCAACCAGGCGCTGCTGACGCAGCTCGGTATGGATCCCGGAGATCTGGCTGGTCGAGCCGAGGCTTTGCGGCGCGAAGGCCANNCTGCGCATCGTGATGCTCACGGGCGACAGCCGCACCACGGCCGAGGCTGTGGCGCGCCAGCTTCGCATTGACGACGTGGTGGCCGAGGTTCTGCCGGAGCAGAAGGCGGAGCGGGTCAAGCGTCTTCAGGCCGAAGGGCGCGTCGTCGCGATGGCAGGCGACGGGATCAACGACGCGCCGGCCCTGGCCCAAGCGCAGGTGGGCATCGCCATGGGGACAGGCACGGACGTCGCGATGGAAAGCGCGGACGTGACGCTGGTCAAGGGCGATCTGCTCGGTATCGTGCGGGCGCGCCGTCTCAGCCGCGCCACGATGCGGAACATCAAGCAGAACCTCTTCTTCGCGTTCGTCTACAACGCGCTCGGCGTGCCGATCGCGGCTGGCGCGCTCTATCCGATGTTCGGAGTGCTGCTGAGCCCGATCGTCGCCGCTGCGGCCATGAGCTTCAGCTCGGTGTCCGTCATCACGAACGCGCTGCGTCTCCGCAGGACGCGGCTCTGATTGGTCTATACTCCAGGACCATGAGGGTCTTTCCAACCGGTGCGCGCCTGGAAAAGGGCGCCGGTGGTCTCGAACGGCTTGTACTGGCAGGGCCCGGTGGCGAAGCGCACGTGTACACCCATGGAGCCCATGTCACTCACTTCCAGCAGGCCGGCGGCCGACCAGTGCTGATGATGAGCAGCAAGGCCCAATTCGAGGCCGGCACTCCTGGCAAGCCGATCCGTGGCGGCGTTCCGATTTGCTTTCCCTGGTTCGGGCCGCGCGCTGGGGACGCCAAGGCACCCGTGCACGGCGTGGCGCGGCTGCTCACGTGGGATGTCGAGTCGGTCACCCGGGAGGACCAGGGACGTCTCCGCGCGACGTTCACGCTCACAAGCAATGACTACACGCGCGACGCCTTCCCTCAGGACTTTGCGCTCAGCTACACAGTCACAGTCGGAGCATCACTGGAGCTGGCGCTCACGGCGCGCAACACTGGCGCTGCGCCACTACCGTGTGAGGTGGCCCTGCACAGCTACTTCGCGGTGAGCGATGTCAGGCAAATCGCTATTCGCGGGCTGGAGCGGGCGACCTATCTCGACAAGACGGACAAACTGGCGCGCAAGGTTGGTGGCGACGGTCCTATGGCAATCGCGGGCGAGACAGACCGCGTCTATGTCGGGACACGGGCGACGGTGACGCTCCACGATCCGGGATGGCGCCGCCGCATCGTCGTGGGCAAGTCGGGGTCCAACACGACCGTGGTCTGGAACCCCTGGATCGAGAAGGCGCGGGCCATACCCGATCTGGGGGACGACGACTGGAAAGCAATGGTCTGCATCGAAGCCGCGAACGCTGCGGACGATGCGCTGACCCTCGCGCCCGGCGCCGCGCAGACCATCGTGGCAACGATCTCAGTTGAGCCGGAGTGAGGTGAGGCGATACGAATGGCGCATCCACTGACACGCTGGGAGAAGGCCGTCTGGATCGCGAGCTGGCTCGCGCCGCTGGCGGTTTGGGGCGCATTCATCGTCATGGGCCTGGTCATTGCCTGGCCGCAGTTGCGTGGCAATGCGCGGGAGGCCGCCTGGCTGATCGGAGGTGTCGTGCTGGCGGGACTGGTCGCGCACGCGATGGTCTGGCATCACGGCACGACGACCGAGCATTTCAGCCCCGAGGAGCGTGCCCACCTCACGCGGCGCCTGCGGCGCGCGGGCGGCCACGGTCATTGGCGCGCGCTGATGAAGAAGTACCAGCGCACCTGGTACAAGGGCCGAAGTCACTCCGGTGAGCGCCCGCGTTTCGACTGACGCGCGGATGCGTTCCTAGTCGGCCTGCGGCATCACCATCCAGAGGATCAGGTAGACCAGAATGCCGGGGAAGGCCGCGGAGAAGATCGAGAGCGCGACGTAGAGCACTCGCACTAGCGTCACGTCCCAGCCGAGCCATGCGGCGAGACCGCCGCAGACACCTGCGATCATCTTGTTGCTGCGCGAACGTCGGAGCGGATTGCCCGGATTGATGGTAGACATGCGGCGAATGTAGCCGAAACGCGACGCACTGCCAAGGCCGCTCGGCTTGCCATCGTCGTCATGAACCAGCCGGATAGAATAGAGGCCGGCGGTGCGGGAGGAAACCCGGGCATGGATCGCAGACAGGCGAAGAGCGACTACAAGCGCGCAGTGCAACCGATGGGAATAGTGGAGATCAGGAATCTAAAGGACGGCCGTCGCTTCATCATGCGAAGCGCCAACAC
>PMCG01000280.1:5325-6180 GCA_003155335.1 Acidobacteriota bacterium | reverse complement strand
CTATCCGATCACCGCAGTGAGCATAAGCAGTTCCTGCACAGCCAACAGTAGAGGGGGATACTCTGGGACAGCCAAGGTCGTGCCCGCCGGATGGCTGGCCATCTATCGCATCCTGTACGTCTGGAACGGGAGCAATNNCCCCAGGCACCCAGGACGGCCCCGTGACTGCATACCCGCTAACGGCGACGGGAGGCTTCGGCCCGTGCGGGCCGGGCTACTACGGACTGATAGCCTATACGTACGCATGGACCGGGACCCAGTGGCTGGGCGGCTCGATCTGGTCCGACTACCTCTACACGCCGTAGAGCGCCGGCCGAGGCTTCGGCAGAGACGGTGCCTGGCATCACGGGTTTTTCGCTCCCAACTCCAAAGCCAGGCACCGTTCGTTCCGGCCGCTGGGCCCGAATCCGGCCACGGGCGTCGGCTTCGAGGGCACGGCGTTCCCCCGGCACCCGGTCGTTGCGCGGCCGGCACGCCCCTTGCGGGCGGCGAGTGCCTCCCCACTCCGACGGTCGTCCTCTCAGGGCAGCGGCTTCAGCTCGACAGGTAGCTTGATCTCGCCTTTGTCGCGGCGCAGGGTGACGATCGCATGGTCGCCGATCTTGTGGGCTTCGAGCACGTTCGCTATGTCGTCCGCGCTGGCCACGGCCTTGTCGTCCACGGCCACGATCACGTCCCCCAGCGCAATGCGACCCCACTCGTCGCGCGTGGTCGATCTGAGGCCGGCTGCCGCTGCCCCGCCTTCCGGCGTCACCGACAACACCAGCACGCCTGACAAGCCCCAGCTCCGCGTGAGCTGAGCATCGGCCAGCGTCACGCCGAGGGCCGGCCGCACCACCTTGCCATGGCTGATGA
>PMCG01000280.1:0-5276 GCA_003155335.1 Acidobacteriota bacterium | reverse complement strand
GGCGTCACGGCAGCGATCTCGCGATCGAGTGCGCTGATGATGCCCGTGGTCAGCGTGTGATCCAGGCCAAACGGGTTGCCGATCGCGAGCACCTTCTGCCCGACTTTGAGGTCGTGACTCGATCCCACCAGGATGGGCTGCAGGCGCGCTTGCGGCGCTGCGATGCGCAGAACGGCCAGATCCTTGTCCGCCGCATAGCCGACGAGCCGCGCGCTCCAGGTGGAGTGATCCGACAGCGTCACTTCGGCGGCCTGCGCACCCTCCAAGACGTGCAGGTTCGTCACGACGTGGCCGTTCTCGTCCCAGATGAAGCCCGAGCCGGTGCCCTGCGGGACCTCCAACACGCTCAGATCAAAGGCGTCGCGTCGGCGCGCGAGNNGTCAGCCACAGCCACGCTCGCTGCCACACCACGACGAGTCCGATGAGGGATATGACCGCCAGCAGAGCGCTCAGCCAGAGGAGCCGGCGTCGCGCGCGTGGCGGCCGCCAGGGCGCGGCGTGCGGGGGCATGGACATGGACGCATTCTACCTTGCTCAGGCGCACGCTGCGCCGCTGTTGACGCCGGTCGGGCACCGCCGGAGAATGCCGCCGCGACTGGCGGGATGGCTGGATCATCCGAGCCACACGCTGGGATTGCCCGTGTCGCGCAGAGAGTGAAGATGAGACTCGACCGCTCCGATGGCCGCATGTTGCTCTTCGTGCTCGGAGTCAAGGTGCTGCTGTTCGCCTTTGGCGTCGCGGTGGTGTGCGTCGCGTCGAACCGCGACCTCAAACCCGCAGAGACCTTCTACTCCATCTGGAATCACTGGGACGCCCCGCACTATCTGTCCCTCGCGGAGCACGGCTACCAGTCGACCGGTCAGCAGCGCTATCTACTCGTGTTCTTCCCGCTGTTCCCGGCGCTCGTACGCCTTCTGGCGCCTCTGTGTGGCGGCTATTCCGCGGGCGCGCTCTGCCTGTCGACGATCGCGTCCTTCGTTCTGGCCGTCGTCCTCAGACGGTTGGTCGCTCTCGACGACCCTGCACTCGGCGAATCCACGGTGTTCCTTCTGTTCGTCTTCCCCACCGCCTTCTTCCTCCACATCGGCTACACCGAGAGTCTGTTCCTGGCCCTCACGCTCGGCGCCTTCCTCGCGGCACGTTGCGACAAGTGGTGGCTCGCCGGCGTGCTCGGCGCCTTGGCCGGCCTCACGCGCATCAACGCGCTGGTCCTGATACCAGCGCTGGCCATGGAGGCGTGGTGGGCCTATCGCCGCGAACGGCGCTGGCGCGCTGACTGGCTCTGGATCGGCCTGCCCCTCCTGGGCTTGGCGGCCTATCTGGGGCTGAACCAGATAGTCGGCGGCCACCCGTTCCGCTTTCTCGACTACGAGGCAGCGAACTGGTATCGCCATCTTGCGTGGCCCTGGACCGGGATGCTGAAGACCTGGGCCTGGATGGTCGAGCACGGGCCGGCCGAGGCGCACATGAGCGGCCTAGAGGAGTTGCTCTTCCTTTTCATCGGCCTTGTCGCGTCTTTGGTCGCCTGGTTCCGGCTGCGGCCAGCCTACGCGGTGTGGATGACGGGCAACTGGCTCCTGTTCGCCTGCCAGTCCTTCCTCATGAGCGTGCCGCGGTACACTCTGACGCTCTTCCCGCTGTTCGTGTTCCTCGCGCAGCTCGCCAAGCACCGCCTGATCGGCGCGCTCCTGATCGTCTGGTCTCTGCTGTTCTTCGCGCTATTCGCGAGCCAGTTCGTCCAAGGTCTCTGGGCCTTCTGAGCTGGCGACCTCAGCGCTGGGTGGCGCCGCGCCGACGACCGGCGGGTTCCGGCGGCGTCTCGGGCCGCCCCACGACCGCCCCGAGCTTGCCGCTCTGCTGCGCCTCGCGCCAGTCGTTGGCCTCCATACGGATCACCAGGCACATCTCCATCAGCCGCGAGCGCAGACGCTGCCCGATGCGCTCGAGCAGGAACTCCTTCGTCGTATTGTTCTCGGCCCTCCCGGCGGTCTGCCGATCGACGTCCTGGAAGTTCGTCGTGATCAGCGTGACNNTCCGTCATCTTCCAGGCGCCCAGGTCGTCGAGCAGCAGCACGCCCGTGTTGACGACAGGTTCGAGCACCTGCTCCTCGGTCATGCGCGTTTCTGGGTTGTACGAGTTCTTGATGGTGCGGATCAGCTCATGGAAGTCCCAGAACTCCCCACGCGCGCCTTTGTTCGTCACCAGCTCGCGCAGCACGGCCACGGCCAGATGCGTCTTGCCGACGCCGTTGTCGCCTGTGAACAGCAGGCCCAAGCCCTCGTCGGCACCGGAAAAGGGATAGCCACTGCAGTAGCGCATCACCTTCTCGAGGGCCGCGACTAGCGACGCGTTGCCCGGCGTGAAGGTCTCGAGGCTGCAATGCTCATAGCGCGGCGGTACGCGGCAGCCTGCCAGCGCATGATCCTGCCCATCCCCTGCCGGCCGCCGACAGGCACAGGGCCGCGCGTACTGGCGCCCGCCGTTCTCGACGATCTCGAAGCCGACACCGCCGCATCGCTCGCAGGTCAATTCACGCACCCTCTGAGCGCCTGGGCCGCCTGCATGCGCCGCAGCTTCTCCTTGGCCCGGCTCTCGATCTGTCGCACCCGCTCCCGCGTCACACCCATGCGCTTGCCGATCTCCTGCAGCGTGCGCGGCTCGTCACCGTCCAGGCCGTAGCGCAGCCCCAGCACCAAGCGCTCCTTCTCGTCCAGGCCGGACACCATGTGGCGCATGCGCTCCACGAGTGTCGCCCGCATCAGCTCCACCTCGACCGGCGGGATGGTCGACTGCTCGAGCGCGTCCTCCAGCTCGAGGTCGCCGTCGTCGCCGATAGCGGCTGAGAGCGAGATGTCGGACGCCGAGAGGCGATCCACGGCCGCGACCTCTTCTTCGCTGAGATCCACCGCGCGTGCGATCTCGCCCGCCGTCGGCTCACGCTCGAGCTCTGCCCCGAGCCGCTCACGCACGTTCTGCACCCTGGCCACCTGGCCGGCCACCTTCTGCGGCAAGCGCAGGGCGTGACTCTGCTCCGAGAGCGCCAGCAGCATCGCCTGGCGGACCCACCACACCGCATACGTGATGAAGCGCACGTTGCGCTCAGGATCGAAACGCCGGGCCGCCTCGATCAAGCCGAGATTGCCCTCGTGGATGAGATCGAGGAAGGGCAGTCCTAGCCCGCGGTAGCGCTTGGCGTAGGCCACGACAAAGCGCAGGTTCGACTCCACTAGGCGCTTCAGGGCCTCGCCGTCGCCCGAGCGAATTCGCTGTCCCAGCGCCTTCTCCTCCTCTGAGGGCAGAGGCGAATAGCGCGCGATCTCCCGCAGATAGGCGTGCAACGAGTCAGCAGTGGCTGAGTTCCGCGAGGGCTCCGCCGACGCTGGGGCCCGGGATGGAGTCGACACGCGCCGCCGCCGCACTACTCCTCCGTCGCCGCTTCGGATGCCCGCACGATCTGGGTCGGCGGCAGTCTGACGAGCGCCTGCTTGAAGCGCTCCTGCCAGCCTTCCTGATTCGCGCGTTTCAGCTCGTCGCGCACCAACGCGACGAAGTCGTTGATCTCCTCCTGCATCTGCTCCATCTTGCGCCGCATGTTGAGGACGATCTCGACGCCCGACAGATTGACGCCGAGGTCGCGTGTCAGATTGAGGATGATCTCCAGTTGACGCAGGTCTTCGTCGGAGTACAGGCGCGTGTTGCCCTCAGTGCGCGACGGCTTGAGCAGCCCTTCGCGCTCGTAGAGCCGCAGCGTCTGCGGGTGGATGGCGTAGGTCTTCGCCACCACGCTGATCATGTAGTGCCGGTCGCGCCCCGCCGGCGCTGCCACGTCAGCCGACGGCCGTCTTGCCCGTGGCATCGCCTGCCTCCTGCGCGACCGAGCGCGCGCCCCTGCCTGACCCAGACACACCCTCTGCGGCCGCACCTGCGAGAAGCTGCGCGCGCGGGTTCTCCGCGTGGATCCGAGCGAGCTCCTCGAGTAGCTCTCGGCTGCGTCCATCCCCGATGGCAGGCACCCACACGCGCGCCTCGATGAAGAGACTCCCGCGGCCTTTCTCGCCCACGCGCGGCATCCCGCGCCCGCGCAGCCGGAAGCGCTGCCCGGTCTGCGTCCCGGCAGGGACCTCGATCGTCATTGGACCATCCGGAGTGGGCACCTCGATGTGCGCGCCCAGGGCTGCTTCCGCCATCGTCACAGGCACCACGCAGTGCAAGTCCGCGCCTTCACGAGCGTAGATGGGATGAGGCTCGGCCTCCACGCGCAATACAAGATCCCCGGCAGGACCGCCGCGGCGTCCCACGTTGCCGCAGCCAGGCACGCGCACCTCGCTCCCATCTCCGACGCCTGCCGGGATCGTGACCTCGAGCCACTCGCTCTGGGTGAGCCGTCCCTCGCCGTGGCAGCGCGCGCACGTCTGTTTGCGGATGGTGCCCAGCCCTTCGCAATCCCCACAGGGTCGGCGGAAGACCATGTGCCCACGTCGCGCGCGCACCTGACCGGTCCCGCCGCAGCGCTGACACGACACCGGCGTCGTCGCGGCATCCCCGCTGCCATGGCATGCGGAGCATTGATCCTGCCGGATGACCTGCACACGGCGGCGCGTCCCGCGAAACGCCTCGTCGAAGGTGATGCGCGTCGTGAGCTGCAGGTCCTCGCCTGGCGAAGGCGCCGCGTCGCGCCTGTCTGCCTCACCTGGCGCGTCGAAGATCTCCCGCAGGCCCGCGACCTCTGCGCGAACCTCGGCCGCGAAGTCGAAGCCCTCGAAGCCCACCTGCGGCACAGGCTGGGCCGGCGTCAGCACCAGCTCTCCACGGTCGTATGCCGTGCGGCGCGCCGGATCGCTCAGCACTTCAAAGGCCTGAGCGATCACGGTGTAGCGAGCGGCCGCCACAGGGTCGCCGGGATTGAGGTCAGGGTGGTAGAGACGAGCCAGCTTCTGGAAGGCGCGGCGCATTCGCGGCGCTGTCGTATTCGCGCCCACGCCGAGAATCTGGTAGAGATCCATAACCGCATCCGACGAATCGGCCTCGCCGGCACCTCGGCAGGAACATCCGGCGATCCACGAGTTCCACTCTTGAGACTATTGGCTTGAGCCCCTTCTCGTCAACCCCAAGCGCGACATAACTGGCACCAGGGGGCCGCGCGAATCGCCCGCCGCAAATGCCGAGGGCCGCTGACGCGGCCCTCACTACTCACGAAGAAATTGATGATTAGACCTGGTAGCGGGGGCAGGATTTGAACCTGCGACCTTTGGGTTATGAGCCCAACGAGCTACC
>PMCG01000047.1 GCA_003155335.1 Acidobacteriota bacterium | reverse complement strand
GCGTCGGGTGTTGCGTCGAGCGCCGCCAAGGTGCGCGACGCAAACCCGGGCGCGATCAGGTCGAGAATGAGGACGGGAACTACTAGGATGCCGGCGAGGACCGCGGCCAGAACAGGGAGCAGGAAGACGGCGAAGGCCATTCCCATGATGGCCCATGCGGCACGTGCCGCGAACCTCAGGCGGTAGAGCGCGCGTCGATGCGCGCCCTCCCAGAAGCCCCCTGGGCCATACAGCCGGGGCCCGCCGGCCACGGCCGCGAATGTGGCTGCCAAGGTCCCAATGCCCGTACCGACGACGAGGTCGATCTTCACCCCGCCCTCGTCAAGCGCCTTGAGCGCGCCCGCGTGGTATGCCCCACTCGTGCCGGTCCCGGCGAACACCAAGGCTGTGCGGCGCCTCGGGGAGTATTCCTGCATCGGTGCCCTCTAGCTCACCGCTACCTTACCACCCCACAGCGGAGTGTGTCTCCCGCGGAGCTCGTCGCCGCGCCGGGACGGTTGTTGCGAGCGGTCGATGGGTTCTGCGTCAGGCAGGTCTGTCGGTGGCAGCGCTGCTCTCGTCGACCTGGTCGTGGATCGTGACCAGCTTGACGATCTCATACTCACGCACGCCGGAAGGGACGCGAACCTCGACGGTGTCCCCTGCTTCGTGGTTCAGCAAGCTCTTTCCGATCGGCGACGAGAGTGAGATGCGGCCCTGAGAGGGTTCGGCCTCTTCAGGGGTCACGATCTCGTAGACGATCTCGTCCGCATTCTCCCCATGGCGCAGCCTCACCGTCGAGCCCAACCCCACCTTGTCCTTCGGTATGCGGTCGAGATTGGTGAGGGACAGCGCGGCCGCGCGGCGGTGCAATTGGGCGACGCGCGCCTCGAGGAAGCTCTGCCTTTCCTTGGCCGCCTTGTACTCGGAGTTCTCGCGCAGGTCGCCGTGCTCGCGCGCGCGCAGGATCTCCTTCGGGAGCTCCACCCTGAGCTCATGCTCAAGAGTCTTGATCTCGTCCGCCAGTCGCTTCTTGATCTCGATCATAAGCGGAGACGCGCTCTGGAATCCTGCTGTGAGGCCAACAAGAAATAAGTCTAGCCCAGTAGCGCGGCGGCCCGCAACCCGTCGCACTCCACCACACTCGTTCGTGTGGCGCGCCGCGCCTCGGCCCAGTGGAGATGCGTGGCGCGGCCGCCTTGCGCCGCCCGGCGACGGAGGACCGGCCGTGGAGCACTGGTCCCTGGACGCGTTTCCGTGCGACACTTGGAGAGTAGCCGAGGGAGAGTGCAATGGACAAGTCCAAGGCGGGTGGCAAGAAGGAAGAGTATGAAAAGCCGGCCGTGCTCCGGATCAAGCTCGTCAAGGGGGAGCTGGCGGTCGCAGGCTGCAAGCGCGCCACCAGTCATGTCGGTCCGAGCACCGGATGCGTGAGGTCGGGATGTCGGTTGGCGGGCAGCTAGCGTCCGTGCTGGCGGCGTTCCCCGAAGGCGATGCCGCGAACCTGGCTGCACGGCTTCGCATCGTCGAACGGCGCATACCGATCGAAGGTCTCATCGAGACCACCTTTCGCTGCAACCTGCGTTGCGCTCACTGCTACGTCAGCCAGCCGGCTGGCGCGCGTGTCGCCCAGGACGACGAGCTCTCGCTGGCCCGCCTCACCCGGCTTCTGGACGAGCTCGCCGAGGCCGGCTGCCTGTTCCTGACATTCTCGGGCGGGGAGCCGCTGTTGCGCGCCGACTTCCCCGANNCGCTGTCGATCTGTTCGACGAATGGCGTCCCGACTACGTCGAGGTCAGCCTCTACGGGATGACGCCGGCGACCTACGAGCGCGTGACGCAAGTGCCGGGATCGTACGCTCGCTGTATCGCGGGCATCGAGCGCGTGCGCGCTCGCGGGATCGCACTGCGACTCAAGACGATGGCGCTGACATGGAATGTCCACGAGATGGCGGAGATGGAACGTTTCACGCAGAGCCTTGGCGTGCCGTTTCGCTATGACGGGCAGCTCAACCCGCGCATCGACTGCGGAGCGAGCCGCTATCGCGAGTTGCAGCTCGTGCCGGAAGCGCTCGTGGCGCTGGACATCGAGCGCGCTGAGCGCTGGGACGAGATGCGGCGGACTCTCGATCCTGTGCGTGAGGCCAGGCCGATGGAATTGACGGCGGTGTACGGGTGCGCAGCGGGCCGCACCACTTTCTCCGTCGATGCCCGGGGACGTTTGCTGCTGTGCCCGCTCTCGCGGCGTGGGGGTTACGACCTGAGAACAGGGACGTTCGCGGAGGGCTGGAGAGAGTCGCTGTCTCGTGCGCGCGAGCGTCATTGGCAGAGCGCGTCTCCATGTCGGCGCTGCTCGCTCATGGCGCTTTGCGACAGTTGTCCAGGCGCGAACGAGCTCGAGACAGGCGACGTCGAGACGCCGGTCGCGGTGTTCTGCGAGATCGCGCACAGGCGCGCCGCAGCGATCGTCGGGGCGGCGTCCGGGCACCGGGCCGATGCCTCATGTTGCCTCGGCGCGCAGCCAACTCCGTCGGCGGCTTAGGACGGAAGACGCGCTTGTCTCGCCTCAACCCGGTCGCGTTGCGCTTGCGAGTGGCCAAGCTCGTGCTGGCTGTGCGGCGCGACGCGCGTGCGGGATGCCTGGCGCCTCCCGCGACCTATCAGCCGTTTCTTGCCCGGCGCGGCGCGGACATCCTGCTCGATCTTGCGGACGAGCCCGTGCCACGACCGCCGCGGTCGGCCCTGCTCTTCTCNNGGCGCGGACGGCTGTATTTCCCGCGTCCACGCGGGCGCGGGCCGCGCTTGGCCTTGGACCATCCGCTGGACGAGCTCCTGTTCCAGCACCGTCTGGCGCAGGACGGCGACATCGAGGTGCACGCCTGCGGTCTGGTCGTGGCCGGAAAGGCGCTGCTCTTCTGTGGGCAATCGGGCGCTGGGAAGTCCACAACGGCGCGCCTGTGGCGTCGCCAGCGGCCGCGCAGCCTGATCCTGAACGACGACAGGATCGTGGTCCGTCAGATGCTGGGGGCGTGGCGAGCGTGGGGCACGCCGTGGCACGGAGACGCGGGTTGCGTGAGCGCTGCCTCGCGTCCGCTCGGCGCGCTCTTCTTTCTGCAGCAGGCGCGACAGACGAGCGTCGCTCGGCTGGCACCCGCCGAGGCAGGGGGTCGGCTGTTCGCGCTCACCTTCTATCCGCCTTGGGAGGGCGAGAGCGTGGCGCGTGCGCTCGACACATGCGCGAAGATCGCGACGCAGGTGCCCTCGTATCTGCTGCGCTTTCGTCCCGACGCTTCCGCCGTGGACGCTGTGCTGGCCGTGCCGAAACGCAAGCGTTGAGCGGCGCGTCCGACGAACTAAAACCTCTCTGATCGTGATGCCGCGCCAGCCTCTCGCACGAGGACGGCGTGGGGAGCGGGCGAGTGCCTGAGCTGGGCGACACGATAGCCGGTCGCGCGCGCCAGTGCCTCGATCTCGTGATCCGTGAAGGCATGCTCGAAGCCAGTTTCTCCTAGCTGGTCGCCTTCTGCGACCGGCCGGCTACCGGGTGCGAACCGTAGGCACGCGCGGACTATACGCGCTAGACGCGCCGCGCGGCCCGTGGCCGGCAGATGTCGCTCGAAGCTCAGCAGAATCGGCCCCTGCGGGCACAGGCGAGCCAGGCCCAAGAGCAGCCGTTCGCGAGTGTCGGCTCCGACGCAGTAGCTGAAGCTGCCCAAGCCGAGCACGACCGCGTTATAGCCCTTCTCGCGGCAGAGGAACTGGAGGGACGTCGGTGGAGCGTCCAGCGCGTGGACCAGGTCCTCATAGCTGGCGAGAGCGATCGGTGCTTCGATACTGGCCTGCGTCAAGTGATCCCGAAGGGCCTGGCACAGAAGCGGTGTGGGCTCGAATGCCGCGACGCGGTAGCCCAGCCGTGCCAAGGCCAGCGTTTCGCGTCCCGCGCCTGCACCGCCGACGAGGATCGTGGCTGGCGGCCCGGGGAACCAGCGTGCAACAGCCTCAGCCTCCCACGGAAAGAGCCCGGTGGCCTGGTAGGCCTCGTCCTGATAGAACGGGGCGCGCTCGCTGTAGCGCTCCAGGACGACGGCACGCCACGCCTCGGGTGGCACGTACGCCAAGGCGAACTCGTCCCGCAGGGCACAGTACGCCGAGTGGAGACGATCGACGAGCCGGGTGGCACGCAACCAGAAAGGCTCACTGCGAGAGCCGGGGACAAAGGGCAAGAGTGATCTCGCTAGCGCGGCTGACTGAGCGCGGCGCTGATCGCTCCGATGGAGAGTAGGAGCGAGGCGAACTCGGAGAAGTCGGCCGCGGCGCGTTCTGGCTCGACGGCGAACTGCTGCGCGACCCCGCCGACGATCGCATGGCCCGGCGTGAGGCCGTCTATGCGCCGCCAGATGAAGGCGCCCACACGGTTAAGGTTGTAGATCGCGTTGAGGTTCGCTCCCCGATGGGCGATCGGAACGAGCAGGCATTCGCCGGCGATCTCGCGCGCCACGATGTCGGGAGACCGCACGAATACGTCGTCGAGGGACGGCTGTCGTGCAGCGCTGTTCGTCATGCAGCGTCTCGCTCCTATCCGTCGACCGCGCGGCCGACGCGTGCGGCAGTTAGCGCAGGGGCAACGACGGGTCTCCCAGCAGATTCCAGCCGGCCACAGCCGGCCATGCGCGCGGATCTTCCTTGAGCGCCCGCGACTTGGCGCGCTGGATCGCGATGCCGAGCGTTGGCGCGGTACGCAGCTCGGTGTAGAGGCGCTCGTAGAGCGTGGCCTGCACGGCAAGGTCGGCGATGCCGGCAGGGCCAAAGGCCGCGAGCGCGCCGCCGCCCTTCCGCAGTAGCAGCGCCTCGTTGATCGAATCGCCCCACAAGTAGGTGTAGAGCTGAGCCTCGCAGGCCCAGGTGAGCACAACGGTCTCCGGTCCGTCGGGCAAGGCTGGTGCGGCGCCGTTCACGCCTGTGACGTCGTCCACGTCGAGCAGGCTCGCATTGCCCCACTGCCACGGCGCGCCGTGGGCGAAGACGTGCGTGAAGCCCACACCCTGCTGCATGGCGCCGAAGAGCGCGTCGCGCGCTGGCCCTGTGCCTTGCGACGCATCCGCCCAGGTGATCGACGCCGGCCCGAGCTGCTTGGCCATGCGCATCGACTCGAGCACGAAAGACGGCGTGCCCGGTGTGGGATCGTCGCGATCCACCACAAAGAGATGCCGTCCTGCCCGCGCGCGCCAGGCATCCTGGCGAGCGATCTTGTCGACGAGGATTGCGGCCTCGGCCTCGGTCTTGGCCGGCAGGCGGCCGATGGCGATGTCGGGAGTGCCGTTGTCGTCTACGTCCGCATAGAGCGTTTCCGAAGGGACGCGGCCGAACTCGCCGTCCCAACCGTAGAGCGAGGGGACATATGACACAGCCCCTGTTCCGACGTAGTCGTGATAGTCGAAAGTGTCGTCGCCGAAGAGAAGGACGTAGCGCAAAGGCGCCTGCCGGTGCACACCACGGATGAGGGCGCGGACGGCCGCGGCATCGGCGTACCCTGCGCTGTATGTGTCGTAAACGCGCTCGACATCGACCACAGTGGCGTGGTAGCCATCCGCCATCTTGAGGTTGGCCAGACGCTGGGCCTGGGCCGCGAACTGCGGGTGAGTGACGATCATGTAGTCGGTGGTGTCAAGCGGAGGCAGTTGCGGATAGAAGCGTGTGATGCGCTTCGGAGCCACGATGGCCGCGGGGGCCGCGGTGAGCAGGCGAGGCACGAAGAAATCAAGGTGATCGAGGTAGACGATCCCTGGGCTGTCCGCAGGCGCGTCGGAGGTGTAGCTCAATGCCAGGTCATTGTGCGCGCTCGGGTCACTGCCATCTCGCAGGGCAGAGCGCGGGATCGTTCCTCGAAGCAGCGCGGGACCGATGCCCTCAAAGGCGATCGTGCCGACAGACACGCCGTTGATGGATGCCCCGACCTGGTGGCGGTTGGGACTCATACCGATGAGACGGATCAGCACCGGGACGCTGTCTGCCGTTGGACGCAGCGGCGGCAGCGTGAAGGAGCCCAGCTGCGGGTTGTAGTCCGGCCAAGTGGAACCGTCGCTCGTCAAGACGTCCCACAGCCAGGGGTCACTGCCCAACGGCACCGAGGCCACGTAGAGCGTCGATTTCTCGACGCGCACACAGCCGTTCCAGGGGGCGTCGCCCTCGTAAGTGAGAGGCACGCGCATGGGGGGCAGCGCGGGGTTCCATTTCAACACGTAGACGCTGCGCGAGGTGTACACAGTCGAGCTCGGTGCGACTGTGAAGGCAAGCACTCGAGGCTGTCCGACTGCGTCGATGAGCTGCGTGGGGACCGGCTCTCCCGCCGATGAGACGCTTATCGATGTCAGCGGGACGTCTGTTGGGAGACCGGCCGCGAGGAGCGTGGCGCGCGTGAGCCGGGCCTCGCCAGGCTGATCGAACTCCACCCGCAGCCCATTGCGGCTGACTGAGGACGGGTCGGACGCGGCGGTCGAACTGTCCGCGACGGCTGCGAGCGCGGACTGTGGCGCAAGGAAGCTCGACCTCGCTCCCGCGAGGAACGTGTTGCCAGTCGTGCTAGGCGGCGTGGATACGACGGCAGGCGCCGTGGGGGTGACCCGAGAAGGCGTGACCGTCGCAGCGAGGCCCTCCTCGACCGGCGTAAGAGTCTCCGCCAGGAGCGTGTCGCTGAGCGGGCGTGGCGGCGCCACTGCGGCTGACGGAAGCAGGCGCGCCGTGCACCCAGCGTCAAGGGCCACGGTACCTGTGCCGCTGGCGTCGGCCGCGCTCTCGAGACGCGCCAAGACGGCGGCCGAGTGAGCGTCAGCAACGGGGAAGGGTCCCATGAGATTCTGGCGCCCGCCGCTCTCGATCTCCTCGATCCAGAGGTGCGTGGCCGTGAAGGATGGGAGTTCGCAACGGTAGAGCGTGGGGGTGAGCGTCGTGGCTCGCGGCGCACGAATGGGCCTGTCGTTGAGCGGCGCCTGGCCGATTGCCGGGCCGTCGGGGCTGGGAGCTGCGTAGAGATTGAAGGCCAGAGTCTGGCGCTGCCATCCGGTCGCAAACTCGACAAGTCCGAGAGCGGGATCGACGCGCACGCCGTGAATGGCGGCCCGCGTCAGGAGCACCACGGATTCCGTCACGTGGTTCTCGGTCGTGGCAGCGTTGTTCGACGGGTTGGTGTCGCCTGCGCTCGTCACTTGTGCGGTCGCGACCAGCGCGGTGTTGGGTGGCGCATCGCTGCTGACGAGCACTGCGATGCGGAAGGTCTCGAGCGCCAGAACGGGCATGTTGCTGCTGCGCGTGCAGGTCACGGTTCCCGCGGCGCCGAGCGCCGGGGTCGTGCACGTCCACCCGGCAGGTTCTAGGAGCGTGTTGAACGTGGTCATGGCCGGCAAGGCCAGCGTGAACTGGGCAGCAGTGGCCGCGTTGGGTCCGTTGTTCTGGACGGAAGCGGTGTAGGTCAACACCTGACCGGCCGCAACGGGTTCAGGGGCGCCGCTGAGAGTGACTGCGAGATCGGCGGCCGCGCCGCTGGTGCTCGAGTTGTCTCCACCGGCGGGGTCTGTCTCGGTCTGGCTGACGGTGGCGGTGTTGCTCGGCGCCGAGCCGCCCGCCGAGTTGACCACGACCGTCACGACCGCGCTAGCGCCGTTGGCGATGCTGCCGAGGATGCAGGTGACAGTCGGCGAGGCGAACGTGCACGGACCGCCCTGGCTCGGCGTTGCCGAGACGTAGGTCACGGGCGGGATGGGGAGTGGGTCCACCACCGTCACGTTGGTCGCTGTGCGGAAGCCGTTGTTGGTGACGACGATGTTGTAGGTAGCCTGAGCTGCGGTCGGCGAGGAGGGCACTGGGGTCTTTGAGATGGACAGCTCCGCTGTGCACTCGGCGCCCGAGTCCACGCCTGGTATGGCTGAAGGCGCGATGGTGGCGACGACGCCCACTGCGCCTGGCGTCGCGTTGTAGGGATCCAGGGCGGCCGTGGTCGTGCCATTCGCTCCGCCGCTGACATCGGTCAGGCCCGCCGCCGAGGACAGCAGGATCACGCCTCCTGCGCCACCGCCGCCAGGGCCGTGGCGGTTGCCAGGGTAGTCCGTGCCGTCCTGCGTCGGCCAGGCGTCGCCGCCGTCCCCGCCGCGTGCGTTGGCTATCAGGCCGCTGAGGTTGCCGGCCATCGCTGAGACGAAGATCGTGCCGCCGCCGCCGCCGCCGCCGGCGCCGTCGTTCTCGGCGAGCAGGCCGTCCCAGCCGTTGGCCACTAGCGTGCCCGTTCCAGTGACTGAGGCTGCGCGGATGAAGATCATCCCGCCGCCCGTGCCGCCGCTGGAGTGCACGCCGCTGGAATTGTTGCGCGTGCCGGCCCCGCCGCCGCCGCCCAGCGCAATCTGCGTCACGCGCGCCGCTGGCGCGAACGCCGATCCCCCGAAGCCGCCCGTCGCCAGGTTGGATTGCCAGGAGTTGCCGCCTTGTCCGCCGATGCCACCGTTGCCGCCGCCACCTCCGCCCGAGTTCTGATCGTTGGCAACAGGGTTGCCGTCGGTGCTGCCGCCGCCGGCATTGCCCGGCGCACCACGGGCATAACTGCCGTTCGGGTAGCCCTCGGAGACGTTGTCGACCAGCGTGTTGGTCATCTGGTCCCAGATGTAGCGGGGCGTACCTGCGATTCCTTCACCCTTCGAGCCGTTGTCGTCGACGGTGGAGAGGGTCCGGTAGTCGGTGTTCGCGTCAGCGCCGCCAGTGAGCCGTCGCCCGCCGCCGCCGCGGAAGCCGTCGCCCGAGACGTCGACCGTGGCCCCGCCCAAGTCAAGGGTGCTGGCCACATCGAGGGCGAGGATGCCGCCCGTCGAACCGCTCCACGGCGCTGCCGTGAGCGTCGAGCCGAGAGTCGCCGTGGCGTACTGCGGCACGCGCACGATCTGGAAGCTGCGCTGGCCTTGACCTTCATAGCGCGTGAGGGTGGCCGCTGCGACATTGCCGGCTCCGCCCGGACGAGCCGAGACGGTGTAGGTGAATGTTGTTGTGCTCGGAACCGTGACGACCGCGAATGTGCCGTTGTAGGTAGTCGGTGCAGTGGACGTCACACCGGCGATCGTGACCGTGTCTCCCACGGCCAGCCCATGCGCGGCCGTGGTCGTCGCCGTCACTGTCGTGCCGCCTGGCCGCGGCAGGCTCGCGAGAACCAGCGGCGTGGACGCTGCTGACGAGAGCGTTCCCGTGATCGTGCCCGTCGCCGGTGTGGCCAGGGTCGTCAGAACCACATAGGTGAACGTGGTCGCGCTCGTGACCGTCACCGGGCTGTCGATGTTGTAGCCAGCCAGTGTGGCCCCCGCGATTGTGACTACGTTGCCGGTCACTAGTCCATGGGGCACGGCCGTCGTCACCGTCGCCACACCCGCGGCTTGGGTGATCGAACTGACAGCAAACGTCGACGTGTATGTGTTGGCGAGCGCCGTCACGCTCACCGCTCCGCCCGCGACCGCGCTCGTGGCGCGCACGAACTCGTAGCGGCCCGTGCCGTTGAGGCTCGTGTAGCCGCTGGCCGGGTCCCCTGCGACGCCGTCGCCGTAGGCGCCGCTATTCGTGGAGTTGATCGTGGCGTCCTGCATCTGCATGACGAGCAGCAAGTCGCCCGAGGCGATGGGCGTCGTGCTGCCGGTGGGTGTGCCCACGTTGATCGAGGTGGCTCCCGCGGTCGCCGTGGCTGTGCCGGGGTAGTAGGTGTTGAGGACGCCCTGAAGCGTGCCGCCGTTGCCGTCGCGAGTGGGCGTGGCGCAGGTCGGCGTGGCGGCGGCAGCGCCCACCGTTGACGACGCCGTCGCGGCGTTGTTGCCGGCCACGGGATCCGTCGTCGTCGAAGCGATCGTCGCCCCTGTTCCCGTCAGGCCGGTGTTCCCGATCACCGTGCCAGTGGGGGAGGTGGCGGCGGTGCGCGCCACCAGCACGAACGTCGCCGTCTGGTCCGCGGCCATGGCCCCGGAGGCCGTGCAGGTGATGTTGCCGGTGGCGCCCACGGCCGGCGTGACGCATGTCCAGCCCGCAGGCGCTGTGAGCGCGCGGAACGTGGTGGGATACGTAGTCCCGAAGCGAGGTGTCTGGTCGCTGAGGGTCGGCGCTGCGGCGGACGACGGTCCGTTGTTGGTCACGGTCATCGTGTACGTGACGTCGGACCCAGCGACGACAGCGGCCGGGGCCGCGCTCTTGGCAATAGAAAGATCGGCAGAGGCGGCGGGCGCGTTGACGTTCACCGTGACGGTCGCCGAGTTGTTCGACGGATCCGTGTCCGTTCCCAGGGCCGAGACGTTCGCCGTGTTGCTGATCGTCCCGCTGGCAGTGGGATCGACGCGCGCGACGATCGTAAAGGTGGTTCCTGTGCCAGCAGCCAAGCCGGCGATCGTACACGTCACGGTCCCGCGCGTGCCGACAGGGGGTGAGGCGCAGGTCCACGTGGCGGGCGCGGTCACGGACCGGAAGGTCGTGTTGGCGGGCAGCGTGTCCGAGAGGATCACGTTGCTGGCCGTGCCGGAGCCTGCCGGGTTCGTGACGGTCAGTGTGTACGTGAGGTTCTGGCCGGCCGTGACCGGATTGGGTGCCACCGTCTTGGTGACACCCAGGTTGATGTTCGTCGGCGTGACGTAGACGGTGAGCGGACACAGCGGCCCGAGTGTCTCGGTGCGTGTGTAGGTCGTCGAGCTGAAGGATGGCGTGTACGTAGCGCACACGGGACCATCTGCAGCCGCCGGGCAACCCGGAACCGTCGCGAGGATCGTCGCTCCCGTCGCAGGCGTGACCGGAGTCCCTACGGGCGTATAGGTGAAGGTCGTGGCGCCCGTCACCGTGATCTGGAACAGGCCGTCGTAGCCCGCCTGCTCCGCTCCCGACATCGTCACGTAGTCGCCGGTCTGGAAACCATGCGCTGCCGTCGTGGTGGCCGTGGCCAGCGCGCCGGCAAAGGTCAGCGTGGTCATCTGCGCCGCGCGCGTCGTCGTGGCGCCGGTGATGCGGCGCAATCCGGTCACCGTCGGCGTGTCGCTGACCGTGAGTTGATAGGTCGCAACACTCCCCGCAGCGAGCGTCGCGAACGTGCAGCTCCGATAGCCGGCGCCGGTGGCCTCGGCACAGACGGCTCCGGGAGGCGTGGTGGCAACGCCGTCGACGATGGCGGTCGCTGTGCCGGCGACATACGCCGCGCCGGTCACGAGCGGAATCGTGATGGCGACGTTTTTGATCGCGCGGCCCGTCAGATTGTCGACACTGGCGGTGAGGAGGTACGTCGTGACTTGGCCGACCTGCGGCGGGTTGGTGCCACTCAATACGCGAGCGCTGACGGCCAGGCGGGCCTCGAGCGGGGCCGTGGCGTTCGGGTTTCCGGTGACGGGCGCGTAGGCGTTTGGCAAATACACTCGCACTGGCGAGGCCGGGTCGCGTGGCAGCGCCAGTGGGTTGGTGTTCCAGCCCATGAAGTCTGCCACGCGCCACTGGATCGCACGGTTGTCCTGCGTGCCGGTGTCGTTCGTCACCGTGAACATTCCGTAGTTGTTCGACTCGAGGTTGACGGTTGTCGTGGGCTCGACGAGCACCGTGTTCTCGACGTGGAGCTGGTCGCTGCTCGCTGCCAGGGCGGTGGTCACGCTGTAGGTATCGAGAATGGCCGCGCTGGNNCCACGAGTCACGTACGGGTAGAAGATCATCGGCTCGACCACTGCAGCAGGGACCGCGGCGCCTTCGGTGACGCTGCCAGCGACGAATGCGGTGTCCGGCGCGTTGGTGCTGCCGACCGTGTACACGTTGTAGGCCGCGCCTAGGCCGTCGCGGATGTCCACGCCGAAAGCGTTCGTCTCATTCCCCGCGGTCATGGTGATTCGCAGCTCGTAGAGCCCCGCGCTCAATCCCGTGAACATGGTGCCGGCGGTGGGAAGCGTGAATGCGCCAGTGGACGAGAAGCGCGCGAGGCGATTCTCCGTGGTGCCGGCGACGTCGTCGGCAATGGTCACGGTGGCGAGAACGGTGCCGTTGTTGGGCCGCAGCAACTGGTACGTGGTGGAGCTGGCCGTGGCCCCGGCACCATCGCGCGCCCCGCTGTTCCCAGCGTCGAACACCTTGATGTCGAGCGTTTCGTCAGCGGTGCCGACCACTCCGCGGTCTTCGACCTCGATGAAGAGGCGTAGCTGGTGCACGGTGTCGCCAACGCTGTTCGCAGCCGTCGGCCCCGTCAGCACAAACCAACCGGGCGGATTGACACTGGTAGCCGAGGTTGTTCCGTCCGCGTTGAGGTTCGTGGGTACGCCGAATGTCCCGGCCCACGCAGTCCCGGCAGCCAAGACGCCGAGAAGCGTCAGAGCGAGACCAAGCGTCTGCCAGCGCCTGACTCTTAGCGTAACCATAAGCCCCGCCTTCCACCCTAATTCTAGCGCGGTCCCGAACAGAGAAACCCGCGCGCGCCGGGCACAGCCTGCCGCGATCTCACCCGTCTGCCAAGCCCACAACTTGGTGTCGGAGTGAGGCTTCGGTGGCCAGCCAGTGTACGACCGAATGTAGGACATCGCCGTCTGCTCTCCGGACGCAACCGGCCTACCGGAAGCGTCCGACTGTAGAGGCTGCAAGGCCAGTGCCACACCGCGCGGCAATTGGGCATGCTACCCTTCTCTCCTCCATGACTCCGCCGGAGACGATTCACAGCCGCAGCAACCCGCTTTTCCGTCAGCTGCGCGCCCTCAAACAGCGTGGCGCTCTCGACGATCTCATGCTTCTGGAGGGGCGCAAGTTGATCGAGGAGGCTCTCGCAGCCGGGATGAGGCTCGTGGCCGTAGCTGTCGCGGATGGCCTCGCACGGGCCCCGCGCGGCCGGGCGCTCCTCCAGATCCTCGGGCGCCATGGCATCGAGCCCCGGCAGCTCGACGATGTCTTGCTCGCCTCGATCTCGGAGGTCGAAACCAGTCAAGGAGTTGTGGCCCTCGCTCACCGTCCCGTCTTCCAGGAGGACGAGCTCTACCGAAGTCGCCCCCTGATACTCGTGGCGTCGGCTGTCCAGAACCCCGGCAACCTGGGCGCCCTCATGCGCGTGGCCGAGGCCGCAGGCGCGACCGGCGCCTACCTCACCGTCGGATCGGCCGATCCCTACTCCTGGAAGGCATTGCGCGGGGCGATGGGGAGTGCCTTCAGGTTTCCTTGCATTTGCGCGGCAGATGCCCAGGACGTGCTCCAGCGCCTGCGTGGCCGTGGGCTCGTGTCCCTGGCTGCCGTGGCGTCGGGTGGTGTTCCCTATGATCGGGTCGACATGCGTCGGCCCCTGGCGCTGTGGCTGGGCAACGAGGGAGCCGGCCTGCCGCAGGACCTTGTCAGCCGGATTGATGAGCACGTGACGGTCCCGGTGGCGCCGCTGGTGGAGAGCCTGAACGTCGCTGTCGCCGGGGGGCTGCTCCTGTTCGAAGCAGCCCGGCAGCGCCGGGGCACGACATCGTAGGTCGCACGCGTCCTTTATCTTTCATCCCGCCCGAGGGTCAGGGGCGCGAGCTGCGTTCAGGCGCCGAGGACGTGCCCGGGTGGCCAGGCCTGGGCGCATCCCGAGAGTCGTCCGGCTGACGCAGCACTTCGACGAAACAGAGGACAGCGGCGCTGAGGCGTCGCTGGCGCCGGTGAATGATGGCCAACGGGCGTACCAGCTTGGCGCCGGCGAGCGGTACCGCGACCAAGGAGCCGGCCGAGAGCTCGCGCTCGATGGTCGGCAACGGCAAGAGCGCGACGCCGGTTGAGAGCTCGACGGCCCGCTTGATGCTCTCGATGTTGTCGAAACGCGCCTGGACGTTCACGCGAGCGTGGTGTTCGCGGAGGAAGGAGTCGAGTCGCTTGTGGATGACGAGGTTCGTGTCGAACCCAACCCACTCGAGCCGATCGAGCTGGGCGGGCCGCACGCGGGGCTGACGCGCGAGCGGGTGATCGGGCGCGCAGGCGAGGACCATTGACTCCTCGCGCCACGGCAGCGCAGTCAGGTCGCGCGACTTCCTCGGGTAGGAAACCAAGCCCAGGTCAGCGGTGCCGTCGAAGACGCGCTGGTAGACCAGATCCGGGTGCAGATACTCGATATGCACCTCGGCGTTCGGCAGGCGGCGCGCGAAGCGCTCCACGTATTGGTGCATGTCGCTCAAACCGACGGAGTAGATGGCGGCGACTTGGACTATGGGCGCCAGCTCCGCCTGCGAGCGCCGCACGGAGGCCTCGATCTCGAGGTACTGCTCGAACAGCCCTTTGCAGCCATCGTAGTAGATCTGGCCCTGGGGCGTCAGATGGAACGGCCGCGTGGAGCGATCGATCAACTGCAGGCCGAGATGCCGCTCTAGATGGAGCACGATCTGGCTCACGGCAGGCTGGCTCAGGCCGTTGGCATTGGCCGCCTGGGAGAAGCTCCGTAGGCGGGCCACGTCGCAGAAGACTTTCAGTGCCTCAATCTGCATCGATGTCGTTTACTCAATGCCCGGCGCTTCACCACCGTCCGTCAGTCAGGTACGCGTGAATCGCCCCAGCGGCCTTGCGGCCGGCACCCATGGCGAGGATGACCGTTGCGCTCCCCGTGACGATGTCGCCACCCGCGAAGACGCCACGCTTCGAGGTTCGTAGCGTCTCGGCGTCGGCCTGGACGTAGCCACGCCGGTTCGTCGCCAGTTCGGGCGTGGTGGACTGCACGAGCGGGTTCGGTCCGGTCCCCACCGCGATGATCGCCACGTCGAGGGGAACCTCGAACTCGGAGTGCTCCAGAGGGACGGGCCTGGGCCGACCCGAGTCGTCGGGCTCGCCGAGTTTCATGCGAATGCAGCGCGCGCCCTTGAGCCACCCGCGCTCGTCGCCGTAGAACGCCACGGGGTGGGTCAGGGGCTGGATCTCGATGCCCTCCTCGATGGCGTGCTTGATTTCCTCCTTGCGCGCAGGCATCTCGGCCTCCGTGCGGCGGTAGAGGATCATGGCCCGGGCCGCGCCGAGGCGCAACGCCGTGCGAATGGCGTCCATCGCCGTGTTGCCGCCGCCGATGACCGCGACGTTCTTCCCGCGGCAATCGTAGATCGGCTGATCGTACTCGGGAAACTCGTAGGCGCGCATCAAGTTCACGCGCGTCAAGAACTCGTTGGCCGAATAGACACCGTTCAGGTTCTCGCCCGGCACGCCTAGGAAACGCGGCAACCCGGCGCCAGTAGCGACGAAGACCGCGTCGTAGCCCTCCTGTCCCAAGAGCTCGTCGATGGTGATCGTCCGGCCGATGACGACGTTGGTCTCGATGCGCACGCCCATCTTCTTGAGATTCTCGACCTCGCGGCGAACGATCTCTTTGGGCAGACGAAACTCCGGGATGCCGTAGGTGAGCACGCCGCCGACCTCGTGTAGGGCCTCGAAGATCGTCACCGCGTGACCCTTCTGGATCAGATCGCCCGCGACCGTTAGGCCGGCCGGCCCACTGCCGACGATGGCGACCCTCTTCCCGGTTGGCGGGGCAATCGGCGGCAGGCCAACGGCGCCAGTGCGGACCTCCCAGTCGGCGATGAAGCGTTCGAGGTAGCCGACTGCCAGCGGCTCGAACTTCTTGCCCAGAAGGCAACAGGCCTCGCACTGTTCCTCCTGTGGGCAGACGCGCCCTGTGATCGCGGGCAGCACGTTGTCCTCGCGCATCTTGGACGCCGCAGCAGCGTAATCGCCTGCCAGCACGAGGGCGACGAACTCGCGGATCTTGACCCCGACCGGACAGCCGTCGACGCAGACGGCCTTCTTGCACCCGAGGCAACGCGTGGCCTCGCTCTGGGCGAGGGTGGCGCTCAAGCCGAGGTTCACTTCCTGGAAGTTGGCGGCGCGCGCCTTGGGCTCTTGCTCCGGCATGCGCTGCCGGGGGATCTTGACGCGGTCCCTGGGGCTGACCGGGTTCTTGGGGTCGACTGCGGTCACCGCGCGAAATCCTCCAGTCTGCAGCGGTGTGGCAGGCGCTCGCAGTCCTTCTCCGGATGCGCGAGGAATGCTTCGAGGGCGCGGGCCTCCGCGGTGCGGTACATGGCGTTGCGCTGGCTCAGCACGGCGAAGTCCACCTCGTGAGCGTCGAACTCAGGCCCGTCGACGCAGGCGAACTTGCTCTCGCTGCCGATCTGCACGCGACAGCCACCGCACATGCCGGTGCCGTCGACCATGATCGAGTTCAGGCTGACGACGGTCTTGATGCCGTGCGGCCGCGTGGTCTCGGCCACGGCACGCATCATCGGCACAGGTCCGATGGCGAGGACATAGTCGATGGGTTGGCCGGCGTGTATCAGGGCCTTGAGCGAGTCGGTGACCAGGCCCTTGTCGCCGTAGCTCCCGTCATCGGTCGTGATGTGGATTTCGTCGCTCGTGGCGCGCAGCTCACTCTCGAGAATGACCAGGTCGCGTGTGCGGCCGCCGATGATGGCGATGACGCGATTTCCGGCGGCCTTCAGCGCGACGGCCGTGGGATAGGCGATGGCCGTTCCGACGCCGCCGCCGATGACGACGGCCGTGCCATAGCGCGCGATGTCCGACGGTTTGCCCAGTGGCCCGACGATGTCGAGGACCGCATCCCCGGCCTCGAGTGTGTTGAGCAGCTTGGTCGTCTTGCCGACGCCCTGGACGACGATCGAGATGCTGCCGCGCTCAGGGTTGGCGTCCGCGATCGTGAGCGGGATGCGCTCGCCGCGCTCATGGATGCGCACGATGACGAATTGGCCGGCCTGGCGCTTGCGGGCGACGTAGGGGGCCTCGACCTCGAACAGCTTCACGTCCGGGGCGAGGCGGCGGGCCGTGAGGATCTGATGCATGGTCTCCCTATCGAGCCGAGTGCCCAAGCGCTACACGTTCCGAGGGCGAACCGTCGATAAGACGTCCCAAATATAGGATGACACAACATAAGACGAAGTAGAAGTAGGCGAAGCGGACCGGGTGAGGCTAGGCCGGCACCAGTTGGCTGGCTGGCTCGAAGCTGAAGGTCAGGGCGAGGTCGGCGAGCCCGACGGTCGCCGTGCCTCCGCCTTCAAGCGCGCCGAAGAGCACCTCGTCGGCCAGACGGTCGCGCACCTCAGCCTGAATGATCCGCGCCAGCGGGCGGGCGCCGTAGACAGGGTCGTATCCCTTGAGGGCCAAGTATGCGCGCGCCTCCGGGGTCAGCACGATCGCCACCCGCCGCTCACGGAGTTGAGCCTCAAGCTGGAGTATGAACTTGTCGACAATCGTCTCCATCACCTCGGGCGTGAGTGCGCCGAAGGTGACGATGGCGTCGAGCCGGTTGCGGAACTCAGGCGCGAAGAACCTCTCGAGGGCCTGCTTGCCACGCGACCGCGCGTCTTTGGCCGAGTCCTTGCCGAATCCGATCGTGGCCGTGCTCATCTCGCGCGAGCCCGCGTTGGAAGTCATGATCAGGATCACCTGGCGGAAATCCGCCTTGCGGCCGCTGTTGTCGGTCAGCGTGGCGTGGTCCATGACCTGTAGCAGGATGTTGAAGAGGTCCTGGTGCGCCTTCTCGATCTCGTCCANNGCGCCGATCAGGCGCGCGACCGCGTGCTGCTCCATGAACTCGCTCATGTCGTAGCGTAGGAACTCGTTGCCGAGGTGCAGCGCGAGCTGACGCGCCAACTCCGTCTTGCCCACGCCTGTCGGCCCAGTGAACAGGAAGCAGCCGGCAGGTCGTTCGAGCTGCCCGAGCCCGGCGCGCGAGCGCTTGATCGCGCGGGCCACGGTGGCGACCGCCTCGTCCTGTCCGAAGACGACGCGCTGGAGCGCTTCGCCGAGCGTGCGCAGGCGCTCGCGATCGGACGAAGATGCCTGTTTCTCTGGGATGTGAGCCATGCGCGCCACGACNNGGCGACTGGATGCGCAGCATGGCGCCCGCCTCGTCCAGGACGTCGAGCGCGCTGTCCGGCAGGCGATAGTCGCGCAGATGGCGGCGCGCGAGGCGCGCGGCGCTCTCGATCGCGCTGCCGCTGAAGCTGACTTGGTGGTGCTCCTCGTAGCGTGCCTTGAGCCCGCGCAAGATCAGCACGGTGTCCTCGAGGTTNNATCTGCTTGAACTCCTCGAAGGTCGTCGAGCCGATCAGACGCACCTCCCCCTCGGTGAGCAGGGGCTTGACGAGATTGGCCAGGTCCATCGTGCCGCCCGTGACAGCGCCTGCCCCGACCATGGTGTGGATCTCGTCGATGAACAGGATCGGCTTGGGCCGCTTCTTGAGCGCCGCGACCACGGCCTTGAAGCGCTCCTCGAAATCGCCGCGGAAGCGCGTNNAGGAGCGTCGGAACGCCGCTCTCGACCAGGCGTTGGGCCAGGCCCTCCACCAGGGCGGTCTTGCCCACGCCTGCGTCGCCGACGAAGACCGGGTTGTTCTTGCGGCGGCGGCAGAGGATCTCCATCGCGCGCGCAATCTCGTTGGTGCGGCCGATCAGGGGATCGAGCTTGCCCTCGCGGGCGCGGCGCGTGAGGTCGACGCAGAACGCCGCCAGCGGGTCGCGCTTGCCCGAGCGCTCCGACTCTTCGCTGCCGGCGGCGGCGGCCTCGCCGTCGGGCCCAGCCAGCGGCACCCGGGAGATCCCGTGGGAGATGAAGTTCAGCACGTCGAGGCGCGTCACCCCCTGGGCCGCGAGCAGCGCCGCCGCGTGCGACTTGGTCTGCTGCAGGATCGCGGCGACGAGGTCGGCAGCTTCGGCCTGGGAGCGTCCCGAGCTCTGCACGTGCAGCACGGCGGTTTGCAGGACGCGGCGAAACGAGAGGGTCTGCGCCGGGCTACGACGCGGCTCGCCTTCGACACGCTCGACTCGATCCGCGAGGAAGCGCTCCATCTCAGCGTGAATCTGCGCGACGTCGCCGCCCGCGCCGGCCAGGATCTGCTGTCCGTCAGGGTCGCGTGCCAGCGCGTAGAGCAGATGCTCGACCGTGAGGTACGCATGCTGCCGCGAGAGGGCCTCCCGGAAGGCCTGTTCGATCACTCGCTCTGCTGCTGCGCTGAACACCGACCCCTCCTCCGCTTAGGCCTCTTCGATGCTCGCGCGCAGCGGGAACTCGTGCTGCCGCGCCAAGTCGTGGACGAAGGCGACCTTGGTCTCGGCGATCTCGTGCGGATAGGTCCCGCACACGGCCAGACCATGTGTGTGCACGGCCATCATGATGCGATGGGCTTCCTCGTGCGATTTGCCGAACACAGTCTCGAGTAGGTCGACCACGAAGTCCATCGTGGTGTAGTCGTCGTTGTGGAGCAAGACATGGAAGAGCGGGGCTTCGCGCGTCTCAGTCTCGCGCTGTTCGAGAACCCCGCCCGCGTTCTCCCGTTCCGACCCACCCATAGGACATTGTGGCGTTATATGCAGGCGCTTGACAATACCCCTTGGGCTGGCGGCCTGCGCGCCGGGCGGTCTGGGTGAGGAGAGCGAAGGCGGGCCCCACACGGGGCCCGCCGAAGTGGGTCTGGCGCTAGTGTGCGGCCGCTGCGGCCGCCGCCGGGGCCTCGCGTGTGGCACTCAGATAGCCGATGATGCGGTCCTTGGTGATCTCGTAGACGACGAGTTCGTTGACGGTGCGCTTGCCCTTCATGTAGAACTGCACCGGCTCGAGCAGCGTCTTGTCCTTCTTTTCGATCTCGCGATCGTCGGCCAAGAGCGTGATCGTGTAGCGCGACTTCTTCTGGTCCGCCCCGCGCAGGCGCAGAGCGATGGGGCCGACGCGGTCGAACTCCTTCTGCTTCTTGATGTTGAAATCAAAGTAGTCGCGTTCGCCCTTGCGCTTCAGGTCCTGAACCTCTTCATAGTTGCGGGCGATCAGGCCGCTCTGCTCGCCGAGGTCGCCGATGGCGCGCTGCAGTGCGCCTCTGGTCTCCTCGATGGCCTTGCCGTGCTCGTCCAGCTTCTGCTTGACCTGGCCCATCTCGCCAGTCAGGGCCCCGATCTGCGTCATCCACTCCTCGCGGTACTTCTTCGCCAGCGTCGACATCCGATCGAGTTCCTTTTGGGTCAGGCCAAGGCGCTCGGCATAGACTTCGGCCTGGGCCTTGAACTTCGCCGCCTGCTCCTCGCCCACCGCGACGCGCGTCTCGAGGTTGGCGATTCTCTTGCTGGCGTCGGCCAATGGCGATACTTGCGCAGTCACGGCCTTCTGCTCCTGCGCTTGCCCGTAGACGAACCAGGCGAGCGCACCGCCGCCGAGCAGGAGCAGCGCGATCACCACGCCCAGCACCGTCCAGATGGACCTGTTGACGCCGCGCTGGCCAGGCGTCGTCGGGGGCGGGGTCTTCACGGTTGCGGAGTTCGATGTTTCCAAGATCGATACCATCTTGTTATCCTCCTCAAGAGATCGCCCGTGTTGCGGGTCCGACGCCGCGCCTGCGCTCGCCTGGGTCCGGAACGGGCTCTCAATTTTAGCCGAACATGGCCGCGCAAAGGGGAAGGGAGACACGAGCCGGTCTCATAGACGGGCCTCGCGCGCGGCCAGGACTTGTACGGCGCGGCGCAGCTCGGCATCCTCGATGTCCGGCCGCACGACGACGCGGCCGACAGCGGTCGGAAGCACGAAGTGCACCCGCCCTTGACGGACCTTCTTGTCCCGCTTGAGCGCCGCGAGAATGCGCGCCAGCGGGAGATCGGAAACCCGAGGCCGCGGACCGAGGCGATCAACCGCCGCGGCGATCGTCTCAAATGTCGACTCGTTCAGGAGGCCGCGGCGCATCGCGATCGAAGCGGCAGCGATCAGTCCCCAACCCACGGCCTCTCCGTGCGTGAAGCGCCGGTACTCCGTCGCTGCCTCGAATGCGTGTCCGAGGGTGTGGCCCAGGTTGAGGATGCGGCGCAACCCACGCTCGCGCTCGTCGCGCTCGACGACCTCGGCCTTGATGCGACAGGCGGCGGCAATGGCGCGCTCGATCTCGATGTGGTCCCACCCCGCCAGACGCGCCGGCGCATTGGCGAGGGACGAGAAGAGCGTGCGGTCGCCGATGATGGCTGACTTGAGCACCTCATAGGCTCCGCTTTGACGCTCACGTGGCGGCAACGTCTGGAGGAAGGCGGGGTCAATAACCACCGCGCGCGGCTGGTGGAACGCGCCGATCAGGTTCTTGGCGAGCGGATGGTTGATCCCGACCTTGCCGCCGATGGAGCTGTCGACCATCGAGAGCAGAGTGGTGGGGATGGGGATCCAGTCCAGGCCGCGCATGTACGTCGCGGCAGCCAGGCCGGCCAGGTCGCCCACGACGCCGCCTCCGACTGCCACGACCAGGCCGTCTCGCGCCAGGCCGGACGCGAGGAACCGGTCGTGCAGCATGTTCAGCGACGTGCGCGACTTGTAGCGCTCACCGTCAGGCACGGTGATCGTCTCGATCCGGCCCACCTTCCGCAGGACGCGCCCGACGCGGCGGCCATGTAGCTTCCAGACTCGTTGCCCAGCGACGACAACGATGCGCCGGCCCGTGAAGGGGCCGAGCAGCTCAGGCACGAGCTCGATCGACCCATGCCCGATGCTGACCGAGTAACGTCGTTCTCCCAGCTCGACCGGGATCTCGATCATATTGAGCGCGAGCATACCACGACCCTTCACCGGCCCGGGTGATGTAGCGCACTGTCAGGCGCCAGGCCTGAGCGCGGCGCAGAATCAGCGCAGCCAGCCCGGCAGGGCCCCTGCGCGTCGGCTGCGTTCCGCGAATTCGGCCTCGGCCGCCTGGATTTCTGCCTCGACATCGTCCAGCCGACCGCGCAGCGATCCCAGTGACAGGCCGCCCGCGCGCTTGCGGCTGCCGAACTCGCGTTCGCGCTCACGCTGTCGCTCTTCGAGCTGGCGCCGAAGAGTCGTGGCGGTCTTCTGCAGCCGTGCGACCTTCTGGCGATGACGCGCGCTCTCGCGGCGCCAGTAGGTTTCTTGGGACGCATCCTCTGACTCGGCCCGGCCGCGCTTTGAGAGCGCCGGTGACNNCCGCGGTACGGATGCACGCGCTTGAGGTCGTCTTCCGTGTAGAGGGGGACAGAACGCCTCGAAGTCGGCTCGGACGCGGACATGCAACAAAAGTCGAGCAAGACCACCGCGAGAATCACGGTCTCTACCTTTCCGGGAGAGGAATATGGGGAGGTCGGGCGCTACACGCCCGCGAGGCTCGAATAGCCTAGCGCCTGCCGCGCCGCGGGTCAAGGTGATACCATCTCAACTTCCGTCGGCCCCTGGGAGGCCATGGCGTGGAGATCGTTCACACCGACTTTCTTGTCATCGGCACTGGCGTTGCCGGGCTGCGCGCCGCGCTCGAGCTCGCACGGCACGGTTCGGTCCTGGTCATCACCAAAGACCAGCCGGCGGAGAGCAACAGCGCCTACGCCCAGGGGGGCGTGGCGGTGGCGCTGGCCGAGGACGACGACCCGCAACTCCATCTGCAGGACACGCTGCGTGCTGGTGCCGGCATCGTCACGCCTGAGGCGGCGCGCATTCTCGTCGAGGAAGGCCTGGAGCGCGTGCGTGAGCTCGTGGCCTGGGGAGCGCGCTTCGACCGCGACGCCGGCCGCGTGCAGTTCACGCGCGAGGCGGCGCACTCGCGCAACCGCGTGCTGCACGCCTTGGGAGATGCCACGGGCTGGGAGCTGGTGCGCGCGCTGCTGGAGAAGGTCCAGGGGACTGCGAACATCAGCGTGCGCACGTTCTGCTGCGCGCTCGATCTGATCGTGCGGAACGGCCGTGTGTGCGGTTGCCACTTCTTGACCGTGGACGACGTGCCGACGGAGTTCGCCGTGTTGGCACGCGCGACGCTGCTCGCGACCGGAGGCGCTGGACAGGCCTTTGCCGAGACCACGAATCCGGCCGTGACAACCGGTGACGGGATCGCCATGGCCGCGCGCGCCGGTGCCGCACTGGCCGACCTGGAGTTCTTTCAGTTTCATCCTACGGCGCTCGCGATCGGTGGCGAGCCGCGCTTTCTGATCTCCGAGGCTGTGCGCGGCGAAGGGGCACGCCTACTCAACGCCCAGGGCGAGCGCTTCACCGACGAGCTGGCAGCGCGCGATCTCGTGGCACGCGACATCTTCCGTGAGTACCGCGCGGGGCGTGGCCCGGTCACACTCGACCTGCGCCATCTGAACGCGCAGCGCGTCCGATCGCGCTTCCCCCACATCGCCGCGACATGCCGCCGTCACGGCCTGCGTCTCACCAAGGACCTGATCCCGGTGACGCCCGCCGCACACTACCTGATGGGGGGCGTCGCGACCGATTTCGAGGGACGCACGAGCCTGCCGGGGCTCTATGCCGCAGGTGAAGCCGCCGCAACCGGCGTTCACGGGGCAAATCGCCTGGCGAGCAACTCCATGCTGGAAGGCCTCGTGTTTGGCGCGCGCGCGGGCCTGGCGATGCAGAACGACGACAACCCGCCGGCCGCAGCGGACAAGCTGGCCGAGTGGCGGCTGGTCCTGGACGTCCGGGACCAGCAGATCCCTGTCGAGTTGCTGCGCCGGAGAACCTGGGAGGCCGTCGGTCTGGCACGCGAGGCTGACGAGCTGCGCAGCTTTTTGAGTTGGCTCGCTGATTGGTCGCGCTCCTCAGTAGAGCAGGCGAACCGGCCGGGGATCGAAGCGCGCAACCTCGTCGACTTCACGACGGCGATGGCGCGTTGCGCGCTCTTCCGTGAGGAAAGCCGCGGGGCCCATTTCCGGCGCGACTTTGCAGCGCCGCACGACGAGCGCTTCCTCGGGCACACACTGCTCGACGCGCGCGGTCCGCGCGTAGTCGGCCTGGACGCACCCCTGGTGCGGAGACCGGCCCGATGAATGACGTCGCCTTGTTCCCGCTGTACGAGTACTGGTGGTTCTATGCGGCGTTCACGGCGCTGGTCCTGGCGCTTCTGGCCGTCGACCTCGGCGTCTTTCATCGCAAGGCACACACCGTATCCGTGCGCGAGGCGGCCGGCTGGAGCGTGATGTGGGTCGCACTGGCGCTGCTCTTCAACCTCTTCGCCTATTACTTCATGACAGGTCGCCTTGCGGCAGATCCGCGCCTGACGTGCCTGCCCGGCTTCGATGCGGAAAAGGCGGCGCACCGATCAGCGCTGGAGTTCCTGGCGGGCTACGTCATGGAGTACTCGCTGTCGGTCGACAACATCTTCGTCTTTGTCGTCGTGCTCAGCTACTTCCGCGTGCCGTCGCAGCTGCAGCATCGCGTGCTGTTCTTTGGCATCCTGGGCGCCCTGGCGTTTCGAGGGCTGTTCATCGCCGCAGGCAGTGCGTTGATGCGCTTTGAGGTCGTGAGTCTGATCTTCGGTGTCTTTCTGCTCTATACGGGCCTGCGGGTGATGTTCGTGCCGGAGAGGGGAGTGACGCCCGAGGAGAACGCCATCATCAAGGTCTTCCGTCGTCTGGTGCCGGTCACGCATGGGTTGCACGGCCGGAGGTTCTTCGTCGTGGTGGGGCGTCGTTTGCACGCCACGCCGCTGTTCGTCGCGCTCCTGTTCCTGGAGATGACGGACATCGTCTTTGCCGTGGACTCCGTGCCGGCCATCTTCGGGCTGACGCGCGAGCCTCTGATCGTCTTCACATCGAACATCTTCGCGATCCTGGGCCTGCGCTCGATGTACTTCATGCTCGTCGGGGCCATCGACAAGTTCCACATGCTCAAGTACGGTCTGGGCCTCGTGCTGCTCTTCGTCGGTCTGAAAATGGTCTGGCTCAACAGCGCATTTCACGGACATTTCCCGATCGAGGTCTCGCTCGGCATCATCGTCGGCGTGATCGGCGTCTCCATTTCGCTTTCGCTCATATTCCCCAAGCCTCGCGAGGAGTCATAGATGAACAACGAGAAAGCGCCGACGCTCAAAGACGTCACCCCGAGATCGCAGGACTACAGCCAGTGGTACCTCGACGTGGTTCTCAAGGCCGAGTTGGCGGATTACGGACCGGTCAAGGGCTGTATGGTGATCCGGCCGTACGGCTACGCCATCTGGGAGGCGATCCAAGCCGAGCTGGACCGGCGCATCAAGGCCACCGGAGCGGTCAACGCCTACTTCCCGCTCTTCATTCCGAAGAGTTTCCTCGAGAAGGAGAAGGAGCACGTCGAGGGCTTCTCGCCAGAGTGCGCCTGGGTGACCATCGGTGGGGGCGAGCAGCTCGAAGAGCCGCTGGCGATCCGGCCGACGTCCGAGGCGATGATCTGCTCGATGTACGCGAAGTGGGTCAACTCCTGGCGGGACCTGCCGGTCCTGATCAACCAGTGGTGCAACGTCGTGCGCTGGGAGAAGGTCACGCGTCCCTTTCTGCGCACGACCGAGTTTCTCTGGCAAGAGGGGCACACGCTGCATGCGACCGAGACCGAGGCCGAGGAGCGCACAGTGATGATGCTCGACCTCTATCGCGCCTTTGTCGAGGAAATGCTCGCCGTGCCCGTCGTGCATGGGCCGAAGTCGGAACGCGAGAAGTTCGCCGGCGCCAAGACGACCTATGCCATCGAGGCCTTAATGGGAGACGGCAAGGCACTGCAGGCTGGCACCAGCCACAACCTCGGTCAGCAGTTCGGCAAGGCCTACGGCATCGAGTTCCTCGACCAGAACATGCAGCGCACCGTGCCTTGGTCGACGTCGTGGGGAATGACCACGCGCCTGATCGGGGCTGCGGTGATGACGCATGGCGACGATTCAGGGCTGATCCTGCCGCCGCGCGTGGCGCCGATCCAGGTCGTGATCGTGCCCATCCCGCCGCGCAAGGGGGATTGGAGCGTCGAGATACTGCCCAAGGCGCGGGAGATCCTGGCGACGCTGCGCGCGGCCGGCATTCGCGCGCACCTCGACGACCGCGACACGCAGCAGCCCGGCTACAAGTACGCCGACTGGGAGATGCGTGGGGTGCCCGTGCGCCTGGAGATCGGACCCAAGGACGTCGAGAAACAGCAGGTCGTGCTCGTCCGTCGCGACAACCGCGCCAAGTCCTTTGTGCCGATGCCCGGTCTCGTGCCGGCCGCCTCCGCGCTGTTGACGTCGCTCCAGGGCGACCTGCTGCTGCGCGCGCGTCGCTTCACCGAGGAGAACACGACGCGGGTCGCGTCTTACGACGAGTTCAAGAGCCGCATGGCAGACAAACGCGGTTTCCTAGTGGCCGACTGGTGCCGTGACGGGGCCTGCGAGGCGGCGATCAAGGACGAGACCAAGGCCACGGTGCGCGTCATTCCTCAAGAGGGCGAGGCAGTGCCCGGAACGTGCGTGCGCTGTGGCCGGCCCTCGCCGCGGCCAGCTTACTTCGCGCAAGCTTACTGAAGACGATCCGGCTCTCGCTTGGTCCCTGATGGTGTGTGAGGCGCATTCGGCCCCAGAGGGCGAGGCAGCGCTGGCCGTCGCGCGCGAGGCGATGGTGCGGGACACGATCGCGGCTCGTGGCGTGCGAGACGCGCGCGTCTTGGCAGCGATGCGCAAAGTGCCGCGACACCTTTTCATCCCTTCGGATTTTCTCCGTCAGGCATACGCTGACCACCCGCTGCCGATTGGACATGGGCAGACGATCTCGCAGCCCTACATCGTTGCGTTCATGACCGAAGCATTGGCGCTCAGAGGTGGCGAGACCGTTCTCGAGGTCGGCACCGGCTGCGGCTATCAGGCAGCCGTTGTGGCGGAGATCGCGGCCCGGGTCCACACTATGGAGATCGTGACCGCATTGGGCGATGGGGCCCGTGAGCGCCTGACGCGCTTCGGCTGCGCCAACGTCGAGGTGTGCGTCGGCGACGGGTTTCGGGGCTGGCCCGACGCCGCACCGTTTGACGGGATCCTGGTCACCGCCGCTGCGCCAAGAGTGCCGGAGTCGCTCAAGGCGCAACTGAAGGACGGAGGCCGCCTCGTCGTGCCGCTGGGGCAGGAGGAGCAGGAACTNNACTTGGGACGCAGTCACCAGGCGGGCCCGGCCAGCTCGGCGCTGGGACGGCCGAACAGATACCCTTGCAGCAGCTCACAGCCGAGCTGCGTCAGCGTCGCGCTCTCGGCCTGGGTCTCGACGCCTTCGGCCACCAGCTGCATGCCCAGGTCCCGGCACAGCGCGGCCATGGAGCGGATCACAGTCTGTTTGGTGAGCTGAGCGTCGACGTCGCGGATGAGCGACATGTCGATCTTGACGACGTCCGGTTCGATCTGCGTGAGCGCGCCCAGGCCGGCGTAGCCGGCGCCCAGGTCATCGATGGCCAGGCGGAAGCCGAGGGCTTTGAGCGCCGCGACCTTGGCGCGAATGTCGGGGATGCGGTCGAGCGAAGCGCGCTCGGTGACCTCGAGCACGATGCGCGCGGCCACGCGAGACAGTGGGCCGCTTGGCGAGTAGAGCTGCTCGTCGTTCAGATTGTGGGGATGGACGTTGACGAACACCAGCACGCCCGCAGGCACGTGCAGCAGCGCCTCAGCCACCTTGCGGCGGATGACCAGGCCCAGCTCCGCAACCCGTCCGAGCCGCTCCGCGGCGCCGAAGAGGTCGCCAGGCATTGGCAGCGTCGGTTCCTCCGAGCGGACGAGCGCTTCGTAGGCGAACACGGAGTGCGTGCGGGGAGCGACGATCGGCTGAAAGGCCATCCACAGCGTCTCGATGGCGCGCTCGAAGCGCGGCGCGAGGCTCGCGCGATCCCCGAGAGACCAGCCGCTCTCGCCGAGGAGCTCGAGGGACTGGCGCTTGAGGCGCGCGAAGTCGTGGAGACGCGCCGCGCGGCGCACGGTCTCCCCCAGTTCATCGGCACGCAGCGGCTTGCACAAATAGCGAAACGCGCCTTCTTCTACGGCGCGCACGGCGGTCTCGAGTGCCGGGTTGCCGGTGCTGAGGATCACTGGCACGTCGAGATCGAAGTCCCGCACGGAATGCAGGAACTGGATGCCGTCCATGCCGGGCATGGCGATGTCGCTGACGATGACGTCGTAAGACTTGGTGCGGAGGCGGTCGATGGCGTGAAAGCCGTCGGACGCAGCATCGACGGAGTAGCCGTGCTCGACGAGGATTTCCTTGTAGACGGCGAGCACGTGAGGATCGTCGTCCACAACCAGCACTCGCGCGCCGGTCGGCCGATCGGACTCGCTTTTCGAGGCTGTTGAAGGCGAGCGCGTCGGATCGGATCCCTGGGACATGTTAGCTCGCGGAAGATGCGTGGCCTAGAACTGAGTTTAGCACGGAGACTGTTGCCTGGCTGGAGGTCCGCAGAGCCTTGGCTGGCGCGGGGGAATCACGCATAATGCCCCGCACAGCCCACCGCTTTGAGGGCGTCTGGGCCGGTTTGGGAGGAGATCATGGGCGAGACAGCCAAGCTGATCGTGGGCGGCAAGGAGTATGAGCTGCCGGTGTTCGTGGGCACGGAGGGAGAGCGGGCCATAGAGATCAGCAAGCTGCGCGATGTCGCGGGGCTGATCACGCTCGACCCGGCGCTCATGAGCAGCGGCTCGTGCAAGAGCGCCATCACATTCATCGACGGAGAGAAGGGCATCCTGCGCTATCGCGGCATCCCGATCGAGGAGTTCGCCGTCGGGGAGCCGAACTTCATCGAAGCGGCCTACTTGTTGATCTTCGGCGAACTGCCCAATGACTCCAAGTACGACGACTTCTCCGGCCGGCTGACGAACAACGCCCTGCTGCACGAGGCCATGCGCCACCACTTCGAGGGCTTCCCCATCGACGCCCCGCCCATGGCCATCCTCTCGGCGACGCTCAACACGCTTTCGTGTTTCCACATCGAGTTCCTCAAGGGGCTCGACGATCCAGAGGTCTTCGTCGAGGCAGCGGCGCGGCTGATCAGCAAAGTGCGCACGATCGCGGCCTTCACCTACCGCAGATCGCGCGGATTGCCGTTCATGTACCCTGACCCGAAGCTGCGCTATTGCGCCAACTTCTTGCACATGATGTTCTCTGCGCCCTACAAGCAGTACGAGGTCAAGCAGGTCCTCGAAGATGCGCTGAACCTGCTGTTGATCCTGCACGCCGACCATGAGCAGAACTGCTCGACGTCCACCGTGCGGCTGGTGGGATCAAGTCGCGCGAACGTGTTTGCTTCGTGCGCGGCCGCGGTGGGCGCGCTGTGGGGTCCGCTGCACGGCGGCGCGAACGTCGAAGTGCTGGAGATGCTCGATCGCATTCGCGCGGGCGGGCTGACGCCGGCGCAGTGCGTCGAAAAGGCCAAAGACAAGAAGGACCCCTTCAAGCTCTACGGCTTCGGTCACCGCGTCTACAAGAACTTCGATCCGCGGGCCAAGATCCTGAAGGAGGCCTGTGACAAGGTGCTGCTGGCGCTGGGCCGGCGTGACCCGCTGCTGGACATCGCCCGCGGCCTGGAGGAGCTGGCGCTCAAGGACTCCTACTTCATCGAACGCAAGCTCTATCCCAACGTCGACTTCTACAGTGGCATCCTGCTGCGCGCGATGGGCATCCCGACCAGCATGTTCACGGTGATGTTCGCCATCGGCCGCCTGCCCGGCTGGATCGCGCAGTGGAAGGAGCAGCACGACGATCCGAGCTCGAAGATCTGGCGTCCGCGGCAGATCTACGTGGGCCGGACGCTCACGCACTACGTACCGATGCACGAGCGCGAATAGCTACTGTCCGACGACGCTGCCAGTGAGGCTGCCGGACGACGCGAACGAGACGGACGCGCCGGCCGCCTCCAGTGCGCGCTCGAAGACGATGACGCTCTTGCGGTAGTCGGCGACCGCGCGCAGCTCCAGCACCTCGGCCAGCGCGAGATCGCGCTGCTTCTGGGTGACGAGGTAGTTCGTCGACATGCCGGCGCCGAACTTCTTGTCCTCGGCGTCGAGGCTCCTGGTTGCGAGCACACGTGCCGCACCAGTCGCGTCGACGCGCTTGTAGTTCGTCTCGACGGCGCGTGCGGCTGCGCGGACCTCGGCGGCGACTTGCAGCTCGAGACCGCGCAGGCTGGCCAGGGCCTGGTCGCGCGAGATGCGCGAGCGCGCTGCTGCCGCTCCTGCTGCGCGATTGAAGAGCGGGAAGCTCACGTTGGCGCCGACCGTCCAGGTGGGGAAGTCGCGGGCAAAGACCTGGTGGGTCGCATCGCCGTACCCGCCCGGGACGTAGCCCGTGACTGCGCCAGTGGCGTCGCGCAAGATCTGGTTGCCGCCGACGCCGCTCGCGCCGTAGGAAGCCACGAGATCCACAGCGGGCAGTAGGTTGTTGCGCGAGAGACGCAGCGCCGTGTCGAGGATCTCGATGTTCTTGCGCGCCGCGACCATGTCAGTGCGCTTCTCGAGAGCGGTCGCGATAGCCGCGTCCACATCGATCTGTTTGGCTTCCGCCGTGGGGCGGTCGGTGGGCACGATGTGCAGCGCCCACATCTCGGTCTCCTGGCGGGGGAAGATCTGACCCTTGAGATCGTCCTCGGCCTGCGCCACCGCGGCTTCGGCGACGATCACGTCCGCCTCGCGGCTGGCGGCCTCGGACTCGGCCTGCACCACGTCCAAGGGGGCCAGTGTGCCGACTTTGACTTTGATGCGGTTCTCGTCGAGGAGCTTCCCGGCCAGGGCCAGACTTCCTCTCTGGGCCACGAGGTTGTCGATGGCGTAGATCAGGTCGTAGTAGAGCTGCTTCACGTTGGCGACAGTCGCGACGACGGTCTGGTGAAACTGGACTTCGGAGATCTCGCGGTTCTTCTTGGCAACGCGCAACTGGTAGCGCTGATTGTCGATGGCGAGGTCGCGCAGCAGCGGTTGCGTTACCCCGATCGACAGCGTCGATGAGTAGCGTGGATCGTAGATCTGCGAGATGCTGTCCGAGGAGAAGCGGCTGTTGTTGAACGCCACGCTGACCTGGGCGCCTGTTGGAACGGCTTGGGCCAAGCCGAAGATGAAATCCGCCTGCTTCCCTGTCGGCGTCGTGACGCCTTGAAAAGTGTTGCTCACAGGCTGTGTGCTCGATGTCTCCCTCACGGTCGAGGTGAAGAGCGGATCGTAGGCGCCGCGGGCCTGGCGCACGGCCTCGGCGGCCGCCTCGGGCTGAAAGCGCTGGACGGCGATGTCCACATTGTTCTTGAGCGCCCGCTCAACGGCGTCGTCCAGGCGCAGCTCGAGAACGGGCGCCTCCTGGGCGTGGGCCACTGCGGCCGCGCAGGCGACGGACACAACTGCGGTCAGCGCTCGGTTCTTGAAGCTCATATTCGCTGCCTTTCCAACTTCGAAGAGATCATGAAGGCCCCGCCGCGTCGACAAGCGCGGTTGTTCCGCGGGGAACGGTCTCACACCTCAGTAAACGATCATTCGGTGCCCCAGGTTCCCGGTTTCTGCGATCCTGTGGGCGGCACTCTGCATTCGACTGGCCAAACCATCGAACCTATAATGCCACGGTTGGCGGGAGGTCGTCACATGCAGGTGGTCCTGTCGGAAGCAAAGATCCAAGAGCGCGTCCTGGAGATGGGACGGGAGATCACGCGGGACTATGCCGGCCGTGAACCGCACCTGGTGGGCGTGCTCAAGGGGGCCTGTCCCTTCATGACCGATCTCGTGCGGCATGTTGACCTGCCGATGACGCTCGACTACATCGCGGTATCCTCCTACGGTGCGCTGACGAAGTCCTCCGGCGAAGTGCGACTAGTAAAGGACTTGGACCAGGGCCTGGATGGCCGCGACCTGTTGGTGGTCGAGGACATCGTGGACACTGGGTTGACCCTGAACTACCTCCTGCGCGTGCTGCGTGCCCGTGGCCCGAAGAGCGTCAAGGTCGTGGCGCTTCTGTCGAAGCCGGCGCGTCGTCTGGTCGACGTGCACGTCGACTATCTTGGCTTCGACATCAAGGACGACTTTGTCGTGGGATACGGGTTGGACCATAACCAGCACTTCCGCAACCTGCGCGACATCAGGCTCTACGGCAGCGAATGAGTCCCGTCCCTGGTGTGGCGTCGAAGGATAGGACGCAGACCAAGCGACTGATCGTCAATGCAGACGAGCTCGGCTCCTCGCCGGAGGTCAACCGCCGTGTGCTGGTAGCGCACCGTGACGGGATTCTCACCAGCGCCTCGCTGGCGGTGACCGCCTGCGCCGCGCCCGAGGCAGCGACGCTCGCTCAGGAGAACGTCTCGCTCGGCGTGGGCCTGCACGTCGCGCTCGTGGGCGGCTCTCCCGTGCTCCCCGCTTCCGAGGTCCCGAGCCTGGTGGACGACCAGGGCCGGCTTGCAGCGAAGCCGTCCGCGCTGGCCGACGCGCGGCCCGAGGAGATTCTGGATGAAATGCGGGCGCAGCACCGTCGATTCCGCCAGCTAGTCGGTCGGTCACCCACGCACCTCGACGCCAGGGACGACGCGCACCTACAGCGGCCCGTCTTCGACGCGTTGCTGACGCTGGCGTGGGAGCTAGGGCTCCCGGTGCGAGGCGTGACGCCGGCGATGCGGTTGCGGTTGCGACGCGAGGACTTGTGGACGGCCGACCGTTTCCTGGATCTGCCTGTCCCGGGTGGCGCGGACGCTCTGGCGGGCTTGCTCGTCGGCATTGAAGACGGTGTCACCGAATTGCGCTGCCGCCCCCAGCGCACCGACGAGACCGGCGATCAGGAATGGAACGCGCTCGCCGACGCCAAGGCACGCGCTACCGTCGCCTCGCTGGGCATCCAGTTGATTCACTTCGGCCAGGTCTGAGCAGCCGCGGCGCGCGGGGAACGGTGTGCGCCTGTACGCTCCTGCGCGAAGCCCGAAAACTGGCGGTCAGGGAGACTCACTGGCTCACGGTTGGGCCAGTGGTGGCTTCTTGCGCGGCAGCTTGGAGGATTGTGGCCAGGACGTCGGCGAGCGCGGCGCGCACCTTGCTGGTGCTCGCCAGGACCTCCGCGTGCGCCAGCGGCTTCTTGAGTACGCCGGCCGCCATGTTCGTGATGCAGGAGAGTCCCAGGACGCGCAAGCCGCTCTGACGCGCGGCGATGACCTCCGGCACGGTGGACATGCCGACGACGTCTGCGCCGAGCGTGCGCGCCATGCGGATCTCCGCGGGCGTCTCGTACGAGGGGCCCGCCAGTGCGAGATAGACGCCCTTGCGCACCGTCACGCCCGCCTTCCAGCAGGCCTTCTCGGCGATCTCACGCAGTCGGGGATCGTAGGCCTCGCTCATGTCGGGAAAACGCGGNNACGCTGCCGGCCGCGTTGGTGACGATCAGGATGCGCACGCCCAGCTTGGCCAGGACGCGCACTGGAAAGGCGAGGTCCTGTGGCTCAAGGCCTTCGTAGAGGTGCGCGCGTCCGGTCAGTGCGGCCACCGGCACGCCGTGGGACAGTCCCAGCACCAGGTCGCTACCGTGGCCCTCGACGTGGCCGACGGGCATGTGGGGAATCTCGGAGAGCGGGATGCGCACGCCACGTTCCAGATCTCGCGCCAGTGCGCCCAGACCTGAGCCGAGGACGACCCCCAGCAGCGGCTGGAGCGAGCTGCGCAGGCGCACGGCGTGCGCCGCCTCTTCGATTCTGGAGGCCTGGATCATGGGGCAGTCTCCAACACGCGCCGAACCAGCGCGACCGGAGGTGGGGCCTCGCGGGCCACCTCCAGCGCCGTTGTCAGCGGCTGACGACAAGCATCGATTAGCGCCGCGTCGTTTGCGTACAGGGTCGCGAGCGGTTCGTCAGCGATCACCAGATCGCCGATCTTCTTGTGGATGACGACCCCGGCGGTCGGGTCGATGCGTGAGGCGAGCGTCTCCCGTCCGGCGCCCAGCCGCTGGGCCACCTCGCCGACGGTCCGACAGGCGATGCGCGCGAGACGTCCGTCGCTAGTTGCCCGTATCACCGCTGCGTGCTTTGCCCGAGGCAGGCGCTGCGTGTCGTCGCACACGGACGGGTCTCCACCCTGGGCCTCGACGAGCCGGCGCAGCCTGGCCAGACCAGCGCCAGAGGTCAGCGCGCCGCGAGCGGCACTGCGGGCTGCGTCCAGCGTGGAAGCGAGACCGCTCATCCACACCATCCGGGCCGTGAGCTCGAGCGAGAGGGATTCGACGTCCCGCGGGCCACGTCCCTTGAGGGTCGCGATGGCCTCAGCGACCTCGATGGCGTTGCCCAC
>PMCG01000339.1 GCA_003155335.1 Acidobacteriota bacterium | reverse complement strand
GCCGAGGACGTGTTGTGCACTTCGTCGCTGCCGTACTGCGCGCCCTTGGCGATCTGCGTCGCCGCCGCCAGGATCTGTGACGAGGAGCTCGAGACCGAGAAGACTGCTCCACGCACGCCGCTCAGGATGGTGCAGAAGTTGTCCAGCATCTTGTTCACCGAACGCGCGATGCGCCCCAGGGTGTCCTCCGCCTGCGTGCCGCGTCGCGTCAGGTCGCCCTGCGCCACGGCGTCCACCACGGCCAGGAACGCCTGGAGATCCGCCTCCAGCTTCTCCTCCGTCTGCTTGCGCTCCGTGATGTCCTTGGAGATGCCTACCAGTCCAGTCAACTTGCCGGACTTGTCCCTGAGAGGCACCTTCGTCGCCAGGAACCAGCGCCCGCTGCGTGCATCGAAATCGGCTCGGCCGACGGAGGCGCGCCCGGACGTCATCAGATTGCGCTCCTCCTCGCGTCCGCGGCGCACGAAGTCCGGGGCGTAGAAGTCGTCGTCGCTCCTGCCCGCCGCCTGCTCGACGGCCGCCAAGCCGAAGGCGTCAGCGTGCGCCCGGTTGATGCGCGTGTAGCGGCCCTCGGTGTCCTTGAAGTAGATCAGGTCCGGGATGTTGTCCATCAGCGCGTGCAGCAGGTCGCGCTCGCGGCCCGCCGCCTCCCCCGCCTGGCGCGCCGCCTCCTCCGCCCGCTTGCGCTCTTCGTTCTCGCGCTTCAGCTCCCGTTGCTTGTCGATCAGCTCCGTGTTGGAGCGCGACAGCTCGGCCTGGGCACGCTCACGCTCCGCCATCTGGTCCTGCAGCTGCTGTCCGGTGCGCTTGTGCTCACCGATTTCCTGGTGAAGGTCGGCCGTCCGCTCTTCGACCTTCCGGGCCAGCTCCACCTGGTGTGCCTTGAGGGCCGAGACGCGCCAGTAATAGACCGCATACGCGAGGCCGCCGCCCAAGAGCATCATGGCCAGGTAGAACCACCACGTCTGATAGAAGTGCTTGCGGAGGCGTACGGTCACCGTCGCGCCATCATTGTTCCAGACTCCGTCGTCGTTGCTGGCTATGACCTGGAAACGATACGACCGCGGCGCGAGACCGGCGTAGAACGCCACTCGCTGGCCGCCCGAGTCGACCCAGCCCTTGTCGTAGGGCTCGAGCTTGTACTTGAAGCCCATCCTTTCCGGAGCGCGCAGGCTCAGCGCCGTGAAGCGAATCTCGAGCTTGCCTTCGCCGGGCGGAACGATCACCTCTTGAGCCAAAGGGCGGGGCGTGCCGTCGGCAACGATCGACTCGATCACGACTGGCGGGGCCAACTCGTTCTTGACGACGCGCGTTGGATCGACGTGCACCACGCCTTTGGCCGTGGGAAACCAGAGCTGGCCGTCGCGCGAGCGCGCCCCCGACGGCTGGAAGCTGCCGCTGGCATTGTTCGAGCGCAGGCCGTCACGCACGGTATAGCGGGTCGTCTGAACCTTGGCGACCTTGCCCTCCATGACCCGGCGCAACTCGTCCTTCGAGACGGAGAAGATCCCGGCGCTGTTGCTGAACCAGAACTTCCCGAGTCCGTCGTCGAGTATCTGCAAGACATTGGCCTCCATGCCTTGCTCTTCCTTGATGACGCCCCAGCGGCCATCCTTCAGCCAGTTCAGCCCGCCACCCTTGGTGCCGATCCAGAGCACGCCTTGATCGTCCTCGTGAATGGTGCGCACATAGTTGCTGGAGAGGCCGTCGGCCGTGGTGTAGCAGCGCGGGCCACTGCGCTGCAGCTCGCACACGCCGCTGGCGGTGAAGCCGAGCCAGACCACGCCCCGGCGGTCTTGGTGGATCCAGTCTGTGCCCGACGGTCCCGGGATGTGCTCGACGAGCTTGGCGTCGCGATAGCGGTCCACGCCGCCCTCCTGGGCTTCCAGCAGGACGCTGCCGTCCGGCGCTGTGTACACCGCGCGCGGGCCAAGGCGCGAGACGGTCTCGAAGCGTCCATTGCGGTAGACACTGATACCCTTGCGAAAACACGCGAACCAGACGTTTCCGGCGCCGTCCTGCGTGATCCCCACCACGAGGTCGCCGGCCAACCCATCCTTGGTCGTGTAGCTTGTCGCGCGTTTGCCTTGGAAATGCGTCACCCCGGAAGCCGTACCGGCCCACAGGCTGCCGTCTCTGTCCACCCACACCGTGCGCACGAAGTCATCGATCAGGCCGTCGCGGTGGGTGAGGGTCACGAGCTTGGGGTCTTGGAGCCGGTTGATCGTGCCTTCGTTGCTGACGATCCAGAGACTGCCTTCGCGGTCCTCGAAGATCGCCCAGACCTCGTTGCGGCCGACGAAGCCCTGCGCGTTGCCAAAGATCTCGAGGCGGTCGTCGCGCAGCCGCGCCAGCGCTGAGTTCACGCCCAGCCACACGTTCCCGGCGCGATCTTCGATCATGCTCGATATGGTCTGCTGGGCGGTCGCGGGTATCAGCCGGATCGTCTCCCCGTTCAGGCGCATGACTCCCGTCTGCCCGCCACTCATGAGCACGCTGTCGTCGTTCAGCGTGATCATGCGACTGACGGGTCTCCGCGCGAGCAATGCCCGCGAGGCCTCGTCCAACGGGACAGGGACAGAGCGCCCGTCGCTCCATCGACGCAACCCCTCGCTCGTGGCAACGAGCAGGCCCGCACGCGTCTCGGTCAGCGCCTGGATCGGACCGTTGAGACCCGACTCTGGCCCGAGCGGCTTGAAGCTTCCGTTGTCATAGCGCGTCAGGCCGCGGTCGGTCCGAATCCACATCTCTCCGGCGCGCGTCGCGAAGAAAGACGGTGAGCCGTTGCACTGCGGTAAACCGTTCGAACTGTCGAACCGTTGGAAGACGCCACCAGAGTAACGTAGCGCAGTGCAGCCGGGCATCGCGATCCATAGGCTCCCGTCCGGAGCGCCCATGATCGCCTGGATGGCGGTGTTCGTCATCTCGGGGACGTTCTTCTTGGAGAAGACCTTGAAGCTGACGCCGTCGAAACGGACGACGCCACCGTCACGGGAAAACCAGAGATAGCCGTCCTTGGTCTGCGTGATTTCGTGGACAAGACCCTGGAACGCGTCGGTATCCCCGCTCCACGTCTCGTGCAGGTACTGTGTGACCGGAATGCTTGGATCGAGAGCCCGCCCGGGCCGCGGGAAGCACAGGAGCGCCAGGGCGGCCAGCAGCGCTGGCGTCGTGCCCCAGCGGCGTGGCCGAACGGCGACCGTCCTTCGGGATCGTGCCGGGGCAACCCTCCAGCGACGCGGAACTGAGGGCATTGCGCTGCTCCTCCCTTGCGTGCAGCCCGGAGTCCAGCGCACTCGATCCGTCATCTCTCTGTGCCGGCCACAAGTACTGCGATCGGGGCGCCCTTTCCCAGGGCCGCGACGCCGTGACGAGTCTACTGCACTCGCCGACGCGACGGTACCTTGTTCATGAACGTCGTTGTTTCTCACGGAAGCGTCTCGCGACTCGTCCGATCCGGAATCAGAGACGGCGAACACCCATCCCGACCCTCATCCCGCGAGCCGCAGAGCATCAAGCGGTTCTCTCGCCCTGACGGCGCCGCGATTTCCCCACCCCCGTCGTCCCCCGTCCTGCATGCAGTGTAGCGTCAGCCAATCGGAGATCAGCGCTTCTGACAAACCAACACCCGTAGGCAGGGCGTAGCCATTGTGTGGGGGACGGCGTAGCACGTACCCGCAAAAGGGGGATGAGATGTATCGATTCAAGCTGAGCAGGCGCCTTGCCATGTCGACGGGTCTGATCGTGCTCGCCATCGGGATCGCCGCGGTGGCGCCCGCGCAGGAATGGTCAACGCCAGTCAAACCGCCGGCCGGTTGCGGCTCGACGCTGTCCGGGGTCCCAGGCCTTGCGCTGAACGCTGCCGGGGAGTGGGCTATCGCCGGGTACGTCCAGAACAATGCCGGAAACCTCCTTGAGCCCTTCAGCGTGCTGGCCTGCACGAGCGACGATGGGGTGAATTGGGTCGGGCCCACTACGATCGGTCTGGGCACCGCCGCCGCGGTGGCGATCGCTCCCGACGGCACGGCCGTGGCCATCTGGCAGGGGGGCGTCGTTACGGCGCCCAACATCCAGGCCAGCGTCCGGCCCGCGGGCGGTAGCTGGAGCGCCCCGGTCGTCGTCAGCGCCCACTCGGGTCATCCGGTGATCGGCATGGACGAGTTCGGGAACGCGGTCGCGGCCTGGGCCCCCATCAATCTCACCCAGCCGGTCGAGACCGCCAGTCTTCCGGCCGGCGGCAACTGGACGGCGGTGCACACGTTGGCTGCGAAAGGCGGCGGGGTCAACCTGGCGACCAACTCCGTCGGAGGCGTCATCGTCACCTGGAGGTCGGCTACATCTATCGAGGCTGCCTCCGGAACGATCCTCGGCGGTTTTTCTGCGCCCGTTGTTGTCGGCTTGACCTACGCGGGCCTCAGCGCTCTCACCGCCCCCCGGGTCGCGCTCAACGACGCTGGTCAAGCATCGCTTGTCTGGCAAGCGGGCACGAGTGACAGGGTCGTCACTCGGACGGCTG
>PMCG01000278.1:3222-3446 GCA_003155335.1 Acidobacteriota bacterium | reverse complement strand
TCGGCAACCGGGTAGCGTCCAGCGCTGGGGATCAGGCTCGCGCGGCGCGCATCAAAGGCGGAGGTCAACGAGAGGATCAAGCGATAGGGGTGGCCCTCGTCCGTGTAGCGCTCGATCATGTGCGGGATGCCGACTGTCGAGATCGTGATCCGGTCAGAGCCGATGCGGCTGCCGCACGGCTCGCGCAACACGTCGATGGCTGCCAGCACGTTGTCGTAGTTGAG
>PMCG01000278.1:0-3117 GCA_003155335.1 Acidobacteriota bacterium | reverse complement strand
AGGTACTTGACGAAGGGGTCGACGAGGCTCGCGCGGCGGTCGATGACGCGCAGGCGGCAGAGGTTCGCGCGCTGACGAAGCGCAGCGAGGGCTCGGCTCGAGAGGCCGGTGACGGTGTCGATGTCGTCGCGGTACTCGCCCACGACGCGATGCGTGAGTCGGCGCGCGACGCGCAGGTCCAGCGGCAGATCGCTCCACGCGGCAGCGATCTGGCTGGGCGTGAGGCCGCGGAGGTGGAGTTGGCTCGAAGTTGGCTGGGGCAAAGGCAGTGGTGAGTCGCGCGTCACGACCGCTCAGAACCCGAGAGTGAAGCGGTGGCCGTCAGCCTCGCTCTCGAGCTCCACCTCGGATTCGCCGATGCGCACGACACGCGCCCCGGACAGCGAATCGCCGACGCGCACGAGACGATCGTTGAGCACAGCCACGGCCACGCCTTCCTGATCGCCGATCGCGGTCAAGCGGAAGCCGGCGCCGACGGCCTCGTGTTGGGAAGCCGGTTTCGGAGCGATCCGCCGCGCGCTGGCCTGGGCCAAATGGGCCGCGGGTGTCGGACGCGATGTCGCTGTCGGAGCGGGCGCGGTAGGCGGAACCGGCGCAGGAGTCGGTTGCAGGAGGGGAGCCGAGGCATACGGCGGTCCCGCGGGCTGCGGCTGGGCCTTGAGTAAGAACCAGGCCGCCACCGCAACGGCTGCGACGAGAATGACGCCAGCCGTGACGACCGTCACGCCGCGACCTCGCGTGGCCGTTGGCCAGGCGAGCGGCGCGAGCAGGACCGTCGTCTGCCGCGCTTGGTCCGGCTTCTCGCGCTCAAGCTTTCTGAGGGCTTCCAGGATCAGGCTCATGGCGCACCTCTGTTGAGTTTCGGTCGATCGTGTTCGGACAATGCGTACATCGCCAGCAGTGTGCGGGGCCCGATCGTGCCGTCGGAGACGAGGTCGGTCTCGATCTGGAAGCGCCTGACAGCACGGTCGAGGTCCGACACGTCATAGGCCAGTCGCGCCAGTGCCGATCGCGCCGCTTGCGCTCTCTGCACGGGATCGGCTCCGGCCTTCAGTAGCGCACCTGCGGGCCAAGGNNGACGAGCGCGAGGAACGTGGCGCGGCGCTGCGTGGGCTGCGCCATCTCGAGGACGGCCGGCAAGTCGAGCCGGCGCAACTGCTCAAGGTGCGTGGTCAGCTCGGTGACCGAGAGCGGGCGCACGCTCCAGAGGGCCTCGACAGCGCGCAAGGCATCGGCAGAGGACAGCTCGCTGTCCTGGGAGAGTCGCGCCTCTGCTTGGTGAGGGGGGGGTGGGTCTGGCGCGGGCGTGGCGACCGTGGGGGCCACCGGGCCCGAGCTCGAGTGCGCGACGGGCGGAGAACGGCGCAGCAGCCCGAAGCTCGCCAGCGCGATCGCCAGTGCGCAGACGCCGAGGGCGGAGAAGAGCAGGAGGCGCGGCGCGCCACGCGACACGGGACGATCGATCAGCTCGGCAGCGGCGCGTCGCATGTGTGCGGCCGAGATGACGCGCACGCCCTGCACGTAGCCGGCGAGGAGCGCCCGATCGCAGAGCAGGTTCAGAAGTCGCGGCGTGCCACCGCTCACGCGTTGCGCGCCTGTCAACGCGCCCGCAGTGAAGACGATCTTGCCCTCACCTCCGGCGACAGCCAGCCGGTGGCGCACATACGCCTCGCACTCGGCGCGATTGAGCGCGCCCAAGTGGTAGCGCGCAGTGACTCGCTGGGCGAGCTGGCGCAGCTCGGGACGGGCCAGCATGGCGCGGAACTCCGGCTGGCCCACCAGCACGATCTGGATCAGCTTCTCAGTGTCGGTCTCCAGGTTGGAGATCAGGCGCACTTGCTCGAGCACCTCGGCTGAGAGGTCCTGCGCCTCGTCGATCAGGAGCACGACATCCCGGCCCTGCTCGCGGGCTGCCAGCAGGAACTCGTGCAGGCGGTCGACCAATGCCTTGAGGGAGGCGTCCTCAGCGCAAGGCACCTTGAGCTCGTGCAGGACCGTGCGCACGAGCTCAGCGGCGCTGAGAGCAGGGTAGAGCACCACCGCGGTCGCTGTGTGCGCATCGAGAGTGGAGAGGAAGTAACGCGCGACCGTGGTCTTGCCAGTGCCGACCTCGCCNNGTCGGCCGTACTCGAGATGCGCCAGGGCTTCCTGGTGGCCCGCAGAGAGGAAGAGGTATCTGGGGTCCGGCGTCAGATTGAAGGGCTTCTCGCGGAACCCGTAATACTCAGCGTACATGCGCGGCCTCGCGCTCGCAGTCTAGCACCGCTCGTCGAGGTGGTGATGCCGGCGCGGGCGGCGGCAGTCTGGTAAACTGACAGAGATGTTCAAGAGTCTGGCGGCTTTACCCAAGGACGCGCGGCTGGCCGGTCTGTGGCCGGACAAGGTCGCGGTGGAGAGTCGCGAGGCCCTCCTGCCCGGGACGGAGGTCGCTTTCCGGCTGGTGCTGGAGGGCAACGCGCTGCGGGTAACGGCGGCGGTGCAGGCGTGCCTCGTGGTGGCCAAGGACCGTCGCGGCTACGTCTTTCACCTCGAATTCCCGCTCGCATCCCTCGGCAGCGCGGAGCATCAGCTCATCTCTCTCTTCATCGCCAAAGGCCGCGGCGAACCATACGTCGAGCGCCTCGAGGCCTAGCCGCTAGCGAGCAGCGCCCGCGCGCGAGCTGAGCGCGTCCAGGGCGGCTTGCATCTCTTCCCAGCGGCCCATGAGCTCGGCGACCTGGGCCTTGCGGGCCGCGTGCTCCGAGACGCCTTTGGCCGATGTCTCGCGGTCGTCGTAGAACCCCGGCGTGGTCATCAGGTGCTCCAGGTCGCGGACGGCCTGCTCCTCAGAGGCGATGGTGCGCTCCAGCTCGGCGATCTGCGTCCGCAGCTTGTAGGCCTCGCGTTCGCGGACCTGCCGCTCTGGCGGCTGCCCTTTTGCCCGCAGGCGGGGCGCCAGGGGATCGCTCGGGGCGTCGGCAGCTGGCTTGGGGGGCGAGTTCTTCGAGCGAGGCGCGGTGGCCTTCTGTGCTGTTCCGGGCTTGGCTGACTCGGCCGGCGGCGCGTGATGTGCGTCCCTGCGCGGCGCATTGGGCGTGACTGTCGACGATGACTCGTCGAGGCCAGCCTCACGGCGCT
>PMCG01000109.1 GCA_003155335.1 Acidobacteriota bacterium | reverse complement strand
TTGTCACCGCGGCTCTTCGGACGCTGGTCGGAGGATGGACGCAAGTCGCTCGTCGACGGAGTCGATCTCGGTGGACGCTCTCTGAAGCTCTTGAGCGCGCGGCGCCACGAATCCCATCTCTACTTGCGCTACGCACTCTGAAAAGTCAGCGACCGCCAGCCGCAAGCGGAATGGCCGCACGCCGCGCGCGCCTACGCGAGCGNNTCTGCTCGACAGGATCGATCCACACATGGGTACCGAATGCGCCGGCCCAGCCAAACGTGCCGCGCGATGCAAGGCTGCCGGCCGCAGCAGGATCGTCGAGCACGCGCACGCCGAGGCCGAAGCGATAGCCCGTGAGATCCAAGTAGGGCGTGCGCAGCGGCATCGGACCCAGGCGATTGGACGCCATCAGCTCGACCGCGCTCCGAGCAAGCACGCGCTGACCGTCGAGCTCTCCGCCCTGGGCCAGCATGAGGGCAAAGCGCGCATACGCCTCAGCGGTGCCTGCCAGACCGCCGCTCCCCGATTCGTAAAGGCGCAGCGGCGCTGCGCCCCCACCCTCAGTCGAGAACGCCAGCACGCCATTGGGTCTGACCGGTCTGAGTCCGCCTGGCGCGCGCATGTAGACCGTGGCGACCTCAGGCAGCCGCGCGGGGGGCACCTGAAAGAAGAGGTCGGTCGCGCCGAGCGGCTCAAAGATGCGCCGGCGCATGAACTCGTCCAAGCTCTGGCCTGACGCGATCTCGACCACGCGCCCGAGCACGTCGAAGCCAAGCTCGGTTGAATAGCGGAACTCAGTGCCCGGCTGAAAGCGCAGCGGCACAGACGCCATGCGCGGCGCGACGTCAGCCAGCGTGTCGCCAGCGCTCACTCCGCCGGGCACATCGGCGAGCGTGGCCGGGTTCGGACCGCACCCCAACCCGGCGGTGTGCGTGAGCAGGTCGTTGAGCGTGATCTCACGCGACGCTCGCACGAGCCCGGTCTCACTCGCGACTGAGAGCTCCTTGAAGCCGGGCAAGAACATGGAGAGCGGATCGGTGAGGCGCAGTCTTCCCTCTTCGAGCAGCATCAGGATCGCGACGCTCACCACCGGCTTGGTCATCGACGCCAGGCGGAAGATCGTGTCGGTCCGCATGGCGCGGCCGGTGGCGAGATCCATGTGGCCTTGCGCGGAGAGATGCACGATCTCGGCCTTGCGGGCGACCAACGTGACCGCGCCGGCGATCACGCCGCGTTCGATGAAGGACGCGACGACCGCGTCGACGCGCCGGAGTCCAGACGGCGAGAAGCTCGCGTGCATGCGCGGAACCTATGGCGCGCCCGGCGTCGCCTGCCAGCCGAGCGCAGCTCGAATCTCCGCGATGCGGCTGTTGTCGAACCGCATGCCGGCCATTCCCGCTGCCTGCGCGCCCAGGACGTTCTCCTCGATGTCGTCCAGGAACAGACAACGCGCCGGGGTGATTTCCAATTGTTGCGAGACCGCCAGGTAGATCTCCGGGTCTGGCTTGTGGAGTCCCAGCTCGTACGAGAGGAAGCTGCGGTGAGCGGCACGGAAGAAGTGAGGGAACTTGCGCTCGATCGCGATCTTGTGGAACTCGGACAGATTGCTCAGGATTCCGACCACGTGCCCGCGTTCGCGCGCCTCCTCCAGCAGGCTCCAAGCCTCTTGGTTCAAGCTGTAGTTGTTCGTCCAGGCGCTGATCCAGTCCTCGTAGCTGATGCCCGGCAACCGCGGGGCGATCGTACGACTGAAGTGACTTTCGGAGCTCACTCTGCCGGTTTCGACGTCACGCACGACGTCCCCTCCGAAGAGCGATCGCACGCGTTCAGCATCCTGGCCTGTACGGACAGACAGGCCCCTGGCCAAAGATGGAAGATCCTGATTGATCAGGACTCCGCCGATGTCGAAGATGACGCACTCCAGGTTCCGGTCCATCTCATTGATTCTACCCGGAGGATGCGCTCACTTCGGATCGAAGTGCGGGCGCTCGTCTGCCACCACCAGAGTGCGCGCCGCAAGGTCGCCCAAGCGCTGCCAGTTCTCGGTCAGGGCCACGAGCAGAACGCCGACAAGGAAGTTGAAGAAGCCGTCGACGAACGTCAGCAGGTTGCGCACGAGCGCGCGGCCGAACCCGCATGGCGCGAGATCGGTGCCGACTACGCGGATGCGCAGTAGCCACTTGCCCGGCGTCTTGCCGAAGCGGCCCTCGAAGTAGCTGAAGGCCACGAGAGTCAACAGCATCCACAAGAGCCCGAGGCCCAGAAGCCCGATGAAGACGAGCGGGAATGTCCTTCCGTGGCTCGCGATCATCTGCTCCGGATCCGAGAACATACGCCAGATCCATGCGCCGGCGGCGATGAATCCGAGGCCGAGCACGAGAGCGTCGATCACCTGGGCCCACGCCCTCTGCCACAGCGTGGCAAAAGTCCTCTGCACGCCGCCGGCCACATAGCTCTGGACGCGGTGCCTGCGCATCTCCCGCGTCAGGATCAAGGCCAGCGCGAGCGACAACAGGGCTGGCAGGAACTGGGGAACGATCATGAGCGCCGCCATCTTGTCGCCAAGGAGAAACGAGCTCCCCTTGCGCACCGAGCGCACGACCCGGCCGTCGGAAACCTCGATCAGCTTGCGGCCGTCCGGCACCTCCTCCGAAACCAGGAGCAGATCGCGCCCCGCAGAGAGCACGCCCCAACTGCTCCAGCTGNNGCCACACGGCAGCGATGCCACGGCCGCGCGATCGCCGATGGCCACCGGTTCCCAATCAGAGCAGCTATCGCCGCCGACCGACAGAGGCAGCCACTCGGCTTGCGTCATCTCGCGGTAGTACAGCCTGCGCCCCTCTTTGGTCTCGCCTGAGACCGCTGCGAATAGGAAGACGCGATCGCCGATCGGCAGGGCTTTGACCTCCTGCACCACGTCGTCCTCCGCAAGCGGCGGATCCAGCGCGATCGGCTCACTCTGCCACTTAGCTGCGTCGCCGCGGACCGCAAGGCGAGCGAGTCGCGGGACGCGCCCGAGCGTGACAACAGCCGGAGCGCCCTGATAGAGAAACGGCCGCGACGCGTGCGCGGGCATCGGTGTGCGGAGCCGGGTCAATGCGCCGGCCTCGTAGAATGCCGACTGGTCGAACCCGATCAGCCAGAGTCGCTCGCCCTGTGGCAGCAGGCNNGCGGAGGCCGATCTTGTGCACATCCTCGACGAACCAGAGATCGCCGCGCCATAGAGCGGCATGAGCGAAGTCCGTGCTCGTGAACTCGCTCAGCATCGTCGGCAACATGATCAACAGGACGAGCAGAACGGGCAGTAGCATTTGCGCCAGGAAGAACACGCCGCCCAAGATGCCGGCCACGAGCGTGAACCGTTGTCTCGAGTCCTCGGACAAATAGCCACGAGGCGAATCTGACACCTGCGCTTCTCCGGACATGAACGCGCTCCTTAGTCGAGATCGAGGCGCGGCGGGAAGTCGTGCGTCCACCAGAGATCCGCGGCAGCCCCGGCGGCGAAGGCGCCGATGTCCCCTCGCGAGCCGTCGGCGTCGTTGTACTCAGGCCGAGGATCGCCCGCGTCAACCGCCGGCGAGGTCGCCGCCGGGCGGAAGTCCATCGCGCTCGCATTCGCGAAGAGCGCGCGGCCCAATACAGCGTGGCCGCCCGTGAGCGCCCATACCGACGTGGTGTCTTTCGCATCCGGGCCGAACGAGATCGGATACGTCAGATCGTTGCGGTCGTCGCTCAAGTTGTAGTCGAGCACGATGCGCCGCGCGGCCATCGC
>PMCG01000131.1:4956-5166 GCA_003155335.1 Acidobacteriota bacterium | reverse complement strand
GCGACGGCCCTTCGCGACGGCGCGGTCGTCACGGTCGGCGGACGCGTCCTTGGCGTAACGGGCATGGGCGGCAACCACGAGAGCGCGATCCAGCGCACCTACGACGCCGTCCGCGCCGTGTCCTTCGAGGGCATGCAGTACCGCACGGATATCGGCCGCAAGGCGCTGGCACGCCTGCACGCGGCCAAGGCGGAGCGCTAGCATGGCCCG
>PMCG01000131.1:0-4835 GCA_003155335.1 Acidobacteriota bacterium | reverse complement strand
CTGTCCACCGTGCAGATGCCCCCGGGCGTCCCTGTCGCCACCGTCGGGATCGGCGCGATGGGCGCCGCCAATGCGGGTCATCTCGCCGCCGCGATGCTCGCCCTCGCCGACCCGCGCCTGCGCCAGCGCTTGCGCGACAAGAGGCGCAGTATGGCCGTCGACGTGCGTTCAAGTTCGAAGGGCTTGAATCGGAAGCTCCGGCAGCTACTGAGGAATCCCTAGACGCTTCGTCGCAAGGCGAGCGACACAGGGAGAGGGCGTCTCGCGCCATGGCCAATCCCGCTTCGTGGACCTGTCCGAACTGCCGGCGCCGCGTGCCGCGCTACGCGACCACCTGTCACTGCGGCGCCCGGCGCACCGATGCCGCGCCCGCCGACACCGGTGCCGCAGGGCCACCGCTGCCACGAGGAGGCGGATGGCGGCAGTTGCCATGGAGCGTATGGTTGGCGCTCGGCATCGCTGCCGCGGCCGTGATCGCTCTCATAGTTCTGATGTTCCTCCCGCCGGAGCCGCCGCCGCGCATCCCGCTGCTCGGCCACATCGACCGGGCGCCGACGCCCGTCCCAAGGCGCTGACGCCTCCGCTCAAGGCGCGACAGCAACGCGCGCGACGTCGATCGTGTCGTCGGCGCGTCGATCCGAACGAGCGACAACAGCTAGGCCGAGACGCGTCGGAGACTGAGGTAGCCCCCAATGATGCCGACGCCCATGCCGCCGCCGATGATCACAAGGGAGAGCCCATACGGCAGAAAGACAACCGCGTGCCCGAGCACGTGCGAGCTGGCCAGCAGGTCGCGCGCCAGGTAATGAAAGCTCAACCACAGCAGGGCCACCGCCAGCGCGCCGCCAAGACCCCCCTGGACCATGCCCTCGACGACAAAGGGGCCCTTGATGTAGGACTGCGTGGCCCCGACCAGGCGCATGATGTCGATCTCGTCCTGGCGCGAGTAGGCGGTCAAGCGCACGACGTTGGAGATCGTGAAGACGCTCGCCAGCACGAGCACTCCACCGAGCAGACCGCCGACCCAGCGCATCAGCCGAATGGCCGTGAATAGGCGCTGCACCCAGAGCAAGTCGTACTGCACTTCCTCAACGCCGGGGGCGTTGCCGTAGTCGCGAACGAGCCGCTCGACCTCCTGGGGCGCCTCGCGCGAGAGGCGCAGCGTGACCTCCAGCGACGCCGGGAACGGACTCTCTCCCAGGTCCTCGGGCAGGCCGCTCAAGTCGCGGAACATGCTGCGAAAGCGCTGCACCGCCTGTTCCCGCGTGACGTACTCGATCGAGTCGACCGCCCGATCGTCCCGCAGTCGGTTCTCCAGGCTCGCGCGTATGTGAGAAGCCAGGCCGTCCTCCAGGAAGAACGTCACCTGGATCTTGCGCGACCACTCGCTCACGACAGAGCTGAGGTTGCTGGCGACGACCAAGAAGACGCCGAACACGAATAGACTGATCGCCATNNGGGATGCCGATCGTGGTCGGAATCGCCGGCGGCACGGGCTCGGGCAAGACCTCGTTCGCCAACAAGCTGCGTCAGCGGCTGGGCGAGGAGCGCTGCGTTCTGATTGCCCAGGATGCCTACTACCGCGACGGCAGCGCGCTCGATCCGGCCCTGCGCGCCACTCACAACTACGACCACCCGGACGCGTTCGACGTCTCGCTTCTGGTGCAGGACCTGCGCGACCTCAAGGCGGGCCGCCCCGTCCCGCAGCTGACTTATGACTATGCGACTTATTCGCGACGCGTCCTGTCGGACCCGTTGGTCCCGCGCCCGGTGATCCTGCTGGAAGGCATTCTGATCCTGGTCGAGGACGCCCTCAGGCGGCTCATGAACATCAAGCTCTTCATAGACACCGACGCCGACGTGCGACTGCTGCGCCGCCTGCGGCGCGACCTCGTCGAGCGCCAGCGGTCCTTTGAGACCGTCGAGGCGCGCTATCTCACCTCGGTGCGACCGATGCACCTCGAGTTCGTCGAACCGTCGAAGCGCTATGCCGACCTCATCATTCCGGAGGGCGCACAAAACGAGGTCGCCCTCGAGGCAGTGGCGGCGCGCATCGACGCCATGCTGGCCTAGGGCGCGACTCGCGCCCTGAGTTGCGCCGGCTGCGGTTTCACGGCGCGGCCGGCCGGCTACCCGGAGACCAGGCGTCCTCGATCGAGCGCCACGACGCGTTTGGCCATGCGCTGGATCATCTCGCGGTCGTGGGTGGCGACCAGCACGGTGGTGCCGCGCGCGTTGACGTCCTGGAAGAGCGCCATGATCTCCATGGCCATGTCCGGGTCGAGGTTGCCCGTCGGTTCGTCCGCCAGCAACAGCATCGGCTCGTTGATCAGGGCGCGCGCGATGGCCACCCGTTGTTGCTCGCCACCGGAGAGCTGCAGCGGGTAGGCGTGCATCTTGTGGTGGAGACCGACGGACTTGAGCGAGGCGAACGCGCGCCGCTTCTGCTCCTTCGGCGGCAACCCGAGCAGCCGCAGCACGAAGGCCACGTTTTCGAGCACCGTCTTGCGCTTAAGAAGCTTGAAATCCTGAAAGACCACGCCGACTGAGCGGCGCAACTCCGGGATCTGCTTCTCAGGGATGGCGGTGATGTTTCGTCCACCGACAATGATCTGGCCTTGGGAAGGCAGCTCCTCACGGAACACCAGCTTCAGGAACGTCGTCTTGCCCGCCCCGGACGGCCCCGTGAGAAAGCAGAAGTCCCCCTTCTTGATCTGCAGCGTGACGTCGGTCAGGGCACTCGACTCGCGGTCGTAGTGCTTGTAGACGTGGAAGGCCTGAATCATCGTCCTCGCGATTATAGCGACGCCGGCTGCCGAGTTCAGCGTGAGGGCGCGAGCAGGGCCATGAGCTGGCGGTGATCCTCGGCCGCAAGCTCGTGGAAGTCGAGTCCATAGACAAAGCCACGCGCTGCCTCCGTGCGCCAGCGAACCTCGCCCACCAGCTGGAGCCGTGCGTCCCCTCGCACGTGAAACGCGAGCCGCACGCTCTCGCCCACGGCAAGCGCAACCGCCAGATCGAGACGCGCCCCGTGAGGGCTCAGCTCGGTCAGTTCGCCGGTCGCTATGGGCTGGCCGTCGCGCCCCAGGACAGCGACCGCGGTGATGAGCAGACGGCGTGGCTCTCTGCGCCTCTCACCTGCGGCCTCGCGCTGGCCGGAGGTCGTGGCAAGCAGCACCCGCTGGCAGGTCGCCATGAGCTCGTGGAAGCGGAACGGCTTGACGACATACGCCACGGCGCCTTCCTGCACGCCGCGGGCAAAGCTCGCGTAGTCCCCACGCCCTGTCAGGATCACGACCGGCGGCGGGTTCGCTTGCGCCCGCAGCTGTCGCAGCACTTCCCAGCCGTCGACGCCGGGCATCATCAGATCGAGCACGATCAGATCAGGCCGCTGGCCTGCGACCTTTTGTAAGGCCTCGTCCCCGCCAGAGGCTGTGTCCACCTCGTGGCCGACCGAGGACAGCAGCCGAGCGACGAGCACCTGAACTTCCTCTTCGTCCTCCACCACGAGGACGCGCCGAGGACGCTCAGCGTCTGTCGGGATGCCCATACCGGTCTCGCGGCTGGCTGCGCGGGCTACTCATCCCACTCGCCTTCTTCGATCAGTCGGCCGCGCCGTGTGAGACGTTGTTCGATCTCGCGCCGGTCGCCCAAGGTCGAGAAGCCGGGCCCCTCGACAACGCAGGACGCTGCGCACGCTGCGAATGCCGCCGCCTCGAGTGAGTCTCCGGTTTCATGGTAGCGAACAAGAAAGGCCGCCGCAAACACGTCTCCCGCGCCCGTCGGGTCGGTCTCCTGGCACGGCAGCGACGGGATCTCGTGGCGCGCGTCGCGAGTCAGCAGCGTCAGGCCGCGCCAGCCGCGGGTGAGCGCGATCAGCGGCACGTGCCGGAACTGTTCGCCGGCCCAGAGCTCGGCGTCGGGAAGATCGTGCTCGGAGAGAAAGAGCGCATGCACGCCTGCCAGCTCACGCCCCGCATCGACCCACGGGCTGGGCACGACACGACCATCGGGCCGCGCCTCGCGCAGCCAGCCCTGGGCAGTGGCGCCGACTGTGCCGGCCTCGAACGCCTGCACGAGGCCACCGCGCGCCTCGCCGATGACTGGGGCCAGCAACAGCACCTCTGGATCCCGCCACTCGTCCGGCAGCGGGTCGAGCACAACATCGTCCGAGCGCGCCAGAAGCCACTGCTCCCGCTCGCCGTCCTCGCCATAGGCGTTCTCAAAACGCGTCGTGTGCGCGGCGGTGCGTAGGAACACCTCCACTCCCGGAAGGTCGCGCTCGGGCACGAAGTCGGCCGCCGACGCGGTCAGGATCGCCGCACGCCAGCCGAGGCGCTGCGCACAGGCCGCGGCATAGGAAACCGAACCGCCGAGAACCTGCCCTCCCGGCGTGCGGTCCCACGTCACATGGCCGACGGCGAGCAGGCGTGGCGTAGACTCCATGGCGCGTCTGGCCCGCGCGTGTCCTGTGCGCTACTCGCGCGCCTTCTCGAACAGATGCAGTTGCGCAGCGTTGGGCTGCGCGACCTCGACCGGGTAGCGTCCCGAGAAGCATGCCGTGCAGAAGCGTTCCTCGGCAGGGTCCCCAACCGCGGCCAGCAGTCCCTCTAGAGACAGGTAGGCCAAGCTGTCGGCACCGATGAAGCGTCGGATCTCATCGATCGAATGCGCCGCAGCGATCAACTCGCTTCTGAGCGGCGTGTCGATCCCGTAGTAGCACGGGCCCGTCGTCGGCGGGCTACTGATGCGCACGTGCACCTCGCGCGCACCAGCAGCGCGCACCATGCTCACGATCTTGCGCGAGGTCGTGCCGCGCACGATCGAGTCGTCCA
>PMCG01000181.1 GCA_003155335.1 Acidobacteriota bacterium | reverse complement strand
GCCTCGACCACCAGAACGCGCTTGATCTCGGGCGAGAGCGGCAGCAGGGCTGCCAGTCCAACCAGGGCGGCCGGTACCAGAACCGCGCGCAACAGGGCAGCGGCGAGAAGCGGTGCGTGGCCCTCGCGCCAGCGGACGTTGGCCAGGTGGTCGGCGGTGATCGCGCCGACGAGCAGCACCCCGACCGGAACCGCGGCAGCGCCCATGAGGCCGATGGCGTCGCGCAGGAAGGCGGGCACGTGGTGAGCGAGCCCGGTGAGGTTGAGCGTCACGCCGACAACGACCGCGACGCTCGGTGGGTTGAAGAGCTTGCTGCGCCATTCGTCGCCCAGGCCGCCGGTCAGGACGANNATGTAGCCGTGGTTGAGCGTGCCGGCGACGTAGCGGAAGGTGCGCCGCTCGACGTCTGTGGCCAGGCCCAGGGGGCGGCGGCCGAAGCACGTGAACAGATACGCCAGGCCGAACCCGAGTGCGAGCGTCAGGGCGCCCAGAAGCGGCGGCCAGAGCAGGTTCTCCGGCCGGCGGAGCGCCTCGCTCTCCATCGTGACCTTCAGATTGAGGCATGGCATCAGGAGGCGCACGGTGAGCGCGAGCAAGCTGCTGTCGGCCTCTTCGCTCAGCCAGTTGAAACGGCGCATGAGCGCCCCTGCGGCCGCGATGGCGAAGATCGCGAGCACCGCGTGGGTCACGACCCAGAAGAGCGGCATCGCGCAAAGGATAGCCGAGGACCGGGAAGCTAGGGTGGGCGCTACGACGCCGGCTCTCGTCGGGTATACTCGCGGGCCGGACGGTCAAACGGAGGTGAAAGCAATGGGAATCCGCGGGTTCGCCGCGTCGTGCCTGGTGTTGTTGGGGACCGTGGCCGTTGCCGGGAACAGTGCGTCTCCAATTAGTGACTTCCTTGACCAAATGAGGGGCAAGCCGCTGTTTCTGAAGGTGGACGTGCTTCGTGTGGTGCGGCCGCTCAACTCCCAGGATGCGACGAACATCGACCGGGACGGGAAGGTGTACTACCGCGCGCACATCGCCGGCTACCGGAGCTCCCAGACGACGTCGGCGGAGCAGTTTGCGGCCGAGGTGCGAGAGCAGGTGCGACAGGACCAGCAGGAGGGCGTGAATGTCCGGTCGTGGAACCGCGGGGCTCGAGTCACGATCGAGAAGGTCGAGATTACGGATGACGAGGTTCGGCTCGACATCAAGATGAACAAGGGTGAGAGCAAGATCCGACTCAAGTTCGACGACAAGCAGCGCTGGGGGCTCGAAGACGTCGAGAGGATGTTTCACGCAGCGTTCGCGGAGAGCGAGGCTGAGCTGCAGGGCGCGGAGCGCAGCGTGGACATCGCAGCCGGGATGTCGACCGACGACGTGATCGCCAGGAAGGGGGCACCCAAGACGCGGGTGATCCTCGGGGCGAAGACGATCATGACGTACGATGACATGAAGCTCGTCTTCCAGGACAACACGCTCGTCGACGTGCAGTGAGGCGCGCGCGTCCGTCAGCGCCAGCGCGGTCCAATCCTGCCTGGTAGGGGCCCGCTCTTCGTCGCGTTGCCCGGTCGCCGATCGGTCACGCCCCAGCGGCTCTGAAACCTCTGGCCTCACCATGCCTCTCAGGCCGAGCGTTCGGTGCCACAGCGCCGCTGCGCCCTCCCGTTGCCCCGATACACCACCGCAAACGATCACGCGTGATTGCCTCGCGCGGCGTGGGGCGGTCCTCTGTGGCTGTATTGGCGTCAGCGGCTAGGCGCGCTTGCGCCTTCGGTACAGCCGGCGCACGGCCCACCACAGCGCCCGCTCAGCGGCGATGACGGCGAGCAGCAAGGCCGCGACCATGGCGGCGAGCTGCCATTTCACCTGCGCAGCCATTTGCGAGAACGCCTTGAGCTCGTTGAAGGTCGTCCACTCGTCGTGGATCTTGCCGTCGACGATGCGCCAAATGGTCATGCCGCGCATCTCGATCCTGGCGCCGGTGGCTGGCAGGCCGCCGTAACCTGCCCTTGTGTGCGTGCCGCGGAAGGTCCACAGGACGGTCACGAGATCGCCCTCGGCCACGAGCGTGTCGGGGGTCACAACCAGGTCGGGAAACGCGAGCCTCTCCGACCGCGCCGCGTCCTGGTCGGTCTTGAGATCGGCGTCGCGGTGAAGGCCGTGGTTCTTGAAGTCGGAAGCGTAGATCTCGTCCGCGACCTCGAAGCGCCCCTGGCTGAGGATCTCGTCGAAGACCCGCATGGCGATGGCCTTGTTGCGCTGCTCGCGCGTGAGCTCCGGCGCGGGTGAGGCTGGCGCCGCAGCAGGCGCCGGGGAGGTGACGGCGAAGAGAACAGCGACCAGACAGCTGGCGATTGGGCTCATGAGCGCTCCGCGAGGGCAGCGACGAGGTTGGTCCGTAGCAGCGGTGATGTCAAGCGCGGCCCACGATTGTCGCAGCCACGACACCTCCAAATCGACAGGAAGCCTGATTCAGACTCGCCTGAGCGTCAAGGGCGCCGCGGCTCTTGAGTCTGTGAGGGGGACCAGACCGGATTGACCGCGGTCGCGTGCGGGCGGTAGCCTGTCGCCATGAAGACTCCACGCCAAACCCTTGCGGTATTCGCGAGCGCGTTCGCGCTCCTCATGTCCTGCCAAGCTGCGGCGGCAGAGCAGGCCTCGCCGTCATCGAAGCCGCTGCTCGCCGTGAAAGGGGACGAGCTGGTCAACGGCAAAGGCGAGGTCGTGCGCCTGCGCGGGTTCGGCCTCGGCGGCATGCTGCACATGGAGAACTTCATCGACGGCTATCCCGGCAACGAGGAAGCGTTCCGGGAGGTCCTGCTAAAGGCCATGGGCCAGAAGAAGTACGACCTGTTCTTCGAGACCTTCTACAGGAACTACTTCACGGAAGACGACGCCCGTTACATAGCCTCGCTCGGGCTCAATCTGGTCAGGATCCCGATCAACTACCGCCTGTTCGAGGACGACATGAAGCCGCGCGTGATCAAACAGGAAGGGTTCACGCACCTCGACCGGGTCATCAAGCTCTGCGCCGAGCAGCGGATCTACACCATCATCGATCTGCATGCCCTGCCCGGCTCTCAGAACCAGCACTGGCATAGCGACAATCCGACGCACAAGGCGCTGCTGTGGAAGCACAAGGACTTCCAGGACAGGACCGTCGTGCTTTGGGAGGCGATCGCGCGCCGCTATCGGGACGAGCCCTGGGTCGCGGGCTACGACCTGATCAACGAACCGGCCGACCCCACGGGGGAAAGGGTCGTGCCGTTCTTCCAGCGCCTCAGGGATGCGGTCCGGAANNTACAGCAACCATGACTACGCGGCGCCAGGCTTCCCCTCGAGCGGCCCTTATCCCGGCGAGACCGGCGGCCAGTACTACGACAGCAAGGCGGTCGAAGCGGATTTCCTGAAGAAGAGCCGGTTCATGATCGACAACGGTCTGCCGATCTGGGTCGGCGAGTTCGGTCCTCTGTACATGGGCGACGCGCAGAAGGACGAGATGCGTTATCAGCTGCTGAAGGACCAGCTCGCCATCTACGACAGGCACGGCGTGAGCTGGTGCATCTGGCTCTACAGGGATCTCGGATTGCAGGCGCTCGTGTATCAGCCCGAGACCACGGCCTGGATGCGGCTGATCAAGCCGATGCTGGCGAAGAAACAGCGGCTGGGCGCCGATGCCTGGGGCGGGGTGGAGACCGGCATCCGCGAGGTGATGGAACCCATCGACGCGATGCTGGC
>PMCG01000104.1:4997-5122 GCA_003155335.1 Acidobacteriota bacterium | reverse complement strand
AGGTTGACGTTGACCGGCAGTCCCACAAGCAATTGGCCCAAGCGGTGCGCGTCTTCGTCAGAGTCGTTGACGCCCTCCCAGAGCACGTAGGCGATGAGATGGCGACGACCAGGCCCGGCGCGCGG
>PMCG01000104.1:3582-4985 GCA_003155335.1 Acidobacteriota bacterium | reverse complement strand
AGGACGCCTGAGGTCGAGACGGTCACGTGAGCCTCAGCCAGTCCCGGCGACGGGTTCTCGACGAGCCGATCCACGGCCGGCAGCACGGACCCGATGTTGTCCATCGGCTCGCCCATGCCCATGAACACCACGTTGCGTGCCGGCCGACCCGGTGGCGCCTCCGATGCGGCCACAAGGTACTGCAGGAGGATCTCGGCGGTCGTGAGCTGGCGGTGGAAGCCGAGGGACGCAGTCGCGCAGAACGCGCACCGCCGTGTGCAGCCCGCTTGGCTGGAGACGCAAACGGTGCTGCGCCGGTCCCCCGGAATCAGCACAGCCTCGACAGTGGCACCAGCGAGATCGATGGCGTACTTCACCGTGCCGTCTTCTGACTCACGACGACCGACGAGACGCCAGGTGGGAAACGTCGCACGCTCGCGCACCGAGACCCAAACCGACTGCGCCACCCCGGGAACGCTCTCCGGAAGCGCGTGCGGAACGGGGCTGGCGCCGTAGAGCCACTTGCGCAAAGCCACGGCACGCGTCCGTGATCCGACGAAGTCGGTGAGCTCCGCGAGCGAGCACGCGAGCAGATCCACCGGCGTGTTGTCCGTGGGCCTTCCGGGCGCCATACTGCTTAGTGTACTCACTCCCGACAGCCCGACGTCGATCTCGCACGGCCGCGAGCCGCAGTCTGGCCGGCGCCGCAGATGCGCTAGACTCAACAGCCTTGCTGACGGGTGCTGCACGAGGATCAAAACGATGACCACACACAATGCCTTTGGAGCCCGGGGGCAGTTGGCCACCTCCCAGGGCAAGGTGACGATCTTCCGCCTCGGCGCCCTGACGCAGGCCGGCGTAGCGCCGGACCTGGACCGCCTACCGTATTCGATTCGCATCCTGCTCGAGTCTCTCTTGCGCCACGCCGACGGCAAACTCGTCGTCGAGGACGATGTGCGCCACCTGGCGGCCTGGCAGGCGGCCCAGCCCGCAGCTGTCGAGTTGCCGTTCATGCCAGCGCGCGTGATCCTGCAGGACTTCACCGGCGTCCCGGCGATCGTCGACCTGGCCTCGATGCGCGCAGCGGTCGCGCGCTTGGGCGGGGATCCGAAGAGAATCAACCCGCTCATCCCGGTGGATCTCGTGATCGACCACTCGGTGCAGGTGGACGTCTTCGGCCGCGCTGACGCGCTGCGCCAGAACGTTGCGATCGAGTACGAGCGCAACCGCGAGCGCTATGCCTTCCTGCGCTGGGGACAGAGCGCCTTCGCGAACTTCCGCGTCGTTCCGCCGGCAACCGGGATCGTGCACCAGGTCAATCTCGAGTTCCTGGCCAAGGGTGTGCTGACGCGCCAACAGAACGGTGAGACCGTCGCGCTACCGGACACGCTCGTCGGGACCGATTCGCACACGACCATGATCAA
>PMCG01000104.1:2286-3508 GCA_003155335.1 Acidobacteriota bacterium | reverse complement strand
CGGCGCGACGATGGGCTTCTTCCCAACCGACGCGGTGACCTTGGCGTATCTCAGGCGCACCGGACGCAGCGCGGCAGAGGTCGAGCTTGTTGAGCGCTACACGAAGGAGCAGGGACTCTTCCGCACGGACGAGTCCATCGAGCCCACGTTCAGCGACACGCTCGAGCTGGATCTTGCGAGCGTTGAAGCAAGTCTGGCTGGCCCCAAACGGCCGCACGACCGCGTGGCGCTGGTAGACATGAAGCCGGCTTTCCATCAGGCATTGACTGCGCCGACCCAAGAGCGCGGCTTCGGCCTGGCCGAGGCTGACGTGGCGCGCACGGCTGCGATCGAGATCGGCTCAGAGCGCGCGACTCTACGGCACGGCAGCGTGGTCATCGCAGCCATCACGAGCTGCACCAACACCTCGAACCCGTCAGTGATGATCGGCGCCGGCCTGGTCGCGAGAAAGGCCGTCGCGCGTGGGCTGCGCGTGTCGCCCAGCGTGAAGACGAGCCTGGCGCCGGGATCGCAGGTGGTCACCGAGTATCTCCGCCAGAGCGGCCTGCTCAGCGACCTCGACACGCTCGGCTTCGGTCTCGTTGGCTATGGCTGCACCACTTGTATCGGCAACAGCGGGCCGCTGCCGGAGGCGGTCAGCCGCGCCATCCGCGAGAATCAGCTCGTGGCCGCGGCCGTTCTCTCGGGCAATCGTAACTTCGAGGGGCGCATCCATCCCGATGTCCGCGCGAACTACCTGGCGTCTCCGCCGCTCGTGGTCGCCTATGCGCTGGCCGGCAGGATGGACCTCGACCTGGAGCGAGAGCCCCTCGGGTCTGACCGCGAGGGCCGCGCCGTCTTCTTGCGCGATCTGTGGCCGAGCCCGGCGGAGATTGCCGCGATCGAGGAGACGATCGACGGCGCGATGTTCCGCAAGGCCTACGCCGACGTCTTCGAAGGCAACGCGGCCTGGAACGCGATCGCTGCGCCTTCAGGCGCGCTCTACGCTTTCGATGCCGACTCGACCTACATCCAGGAGCCGCCGTTCTTCCAGGGGCTCACGCTCCACACGCCAGCCCTGGCGGAGATCCGCGGCGCGCACGTTCTCGCGCTGCTCGGGGACTCGGTGACCACCGATCACATTTCTCCGGCCGGTGACATCGCGGAGGCGAGCCCTGCCGGCCGCTATCTGAAATCGCGCGGCGTGACAAAGCCCAACTTCAACTCCTACGGCGCGCGGCGC
>PMCG01000104.1:198-2259 GCA_003155335.1 Acidobacteriota bacterium | reverse complement strand
GAGTACGGCAGCGGCAGCTCGCGCGATTGGGCTGCCAAGGGCGCGTTGCTCCTCGGCGTGCGTGCGGTCCTGGCGCGGAGCTACGAACGCATTCACCGCAGCAATCTCGTGGGCATGGGCGTGCTCCCGCTTCAGTTCAAGGACGGCGAGAGCAGTGAGAGCCACGGGCTCACCGGGCGCGAGCAGATCGACATCGTCGGCCTGGCGAGCGCGATCCGGCCGCGCGGCGAGGTCGCCGTAGAAGTCACGCGCCAAGACGGAGCACGCTCGTCCTTCACCGTCGACGTGCGCCTCGACACGCCTGTGGAGATCGAGTACCACCGCAATGGCGGCATCCTCACGAGCGTGCTGCGCAAGATGATGCGCTAGCGCAGCGCCGGCGTCGGGTCTCAGCCGAGCGTGACCAGCAGGATCCCTGCTATCCCGAGCAGTGCGCCGACAAAGCGGCTGCGCGCAAAGGGCTCACCCAGAAAGAGAGACGCCAGGACCAGCGTGTGTAGGACGCCGGTCTGGTTGAGGATGGCCGCAGTGGTGACCTGCGTGTACTTGGCGCCGGCGATCCAGAGCAGCAGTGCCACGAACGACCCGAGGACCGCTCCCGGCAGCGAGAAACGCCACGCCGGAGAGGGCCGAAAGACGCTGATCAGCTGGCGACGCTGCGGAGCGGCGATCGCCACGGCCAGCATGGCGACCGCACTCACTGACTGACGCACGGTCACCGCCCACATCAGCGGCACGCGCATCAGGGCTGGCTTCATGAGAACCAGGGACAGCGCCATGGCCGCGATCGCCACCACGCCGTAAGCGACCCCGACCCAGACGCCGCGCGTCCTGACGGGTTTGGATTGCTCAAACTGCGCTGCCACGAGTGTTCCGGCAATGACGAGCGCCATGCCGCCCCATTGAGTCAACCGCGGACGCTCGCCGATCAGGGCAGCGGCGAAGAGCGCGACGAATGGCGAATAGAGGCAGTCGATGATGCCGGTGATGCCAGCGCCGGCTCTGTTGAGACCTCGGTGGAAGAGGGTGTCGGCCAGAGCGATGCCGATCAGGCCACTCACGCTGAGCGCTGCCACGTCCAGCCGCGCCACGCTGATCCAGAGTGGCTGGCCGATGACGACAGTGACGATGAGCAGCAGCGCGGCCGAGAGCGTTGCTCGAAAGAGGTTGAGCGCGTATGGCGACACGTGTTCGCCCGATCGCTTGAGCAGGATGACTGCCGCGGAGAACGTGAACGCCGCTGCCAGTGAGAGAAGCTCGCCCATAGGTTCGATGCCGCGCATTTGGCCAGCGCGGGGCGGCGATCATAGCGTGCCGAGCGCGCCGCGCCCAACTCGCCGATCTGTCGCCCTGTCGTAACCACCGCTTGAGGCTAGAATGCGGGCGATATGGCAAAGATCTCTTTCCTTGGCGCAGCCAGGACAGTCACCGGCTCTCAGTACCTCGTCCAGTCGAACGGGTCGCGCGTGATGATCGACTGCGGGCTGTTCCAAGGCGAAAAGGCGCTGCGCCTGGCCAACTGGGCCGAACCTACGTTTGACGTCGCGTCGGTGAAGGCGCTGATCGTCACGCACGCGCACCTCGACCACCTCGGTCGCATCCCGCGCCTCGTCAAGCAGGGCTTTNNGACAGCGCGCATCTCCAGAAGGAAGACGCGGACTACTTGAACCGCAAGGGCTACACCAAGCACGCGCCTGCCCTGCCGCTCTACGACGAGGCTGACGTCGAGGAGGCGCTGCGCCTCTTCGAGGCCGTGCCCTACTCCACCGAGCGCGAGCTGTCACCCGCGATGCGCTTCAGCTACGTGGACGCTGGCCACATCCTGGGCGCGGCGTCGGTCGAGCTGCAACTGCGCGAGGGCGGCCGTGAGACGCGGCTGCTCTTCAGCGGCGACGTCGGACGCTTCAACACCGTTCTCGTGAAGGACCCGCAATTGGCGCGGGACGCCGACTACGTCGTCATCGAGAGCACGTACGGCAACCGGCTGCACGAGCAGACCTCGGTTCTGGACGAGCTGGAGGCCATCGCCAAGCGCACCTTTGCGCGCGGCGGCGTGCTGCT
>PMCG01000104.1:0-153 GCA_003155335.1 Acidobacteriota bacterium | reverse complement strand
TGGGTCCTGCACCACAAGACGCGAGAGGAATCCGAAGCGCTCAACACGATCAAGGGACCGGCGGTGATCATCTCGTCGTCTGGCATGCTCGCCGGAGGGCGGATCCTGCACCACTGCCGCGTGCGGTTGCCGCATCCGGAGAACACGCTGCTC
>PMCG01000352.1 GCA_003155335.1 Acidobacteriota bacterium | reverse complement strand
CAGCCCAATGCCGGCTCGCAGGGCGAGTACTCTGGCCTACTGACCATCCGCGCGTATCACCTGAGCCGCGGCGAGACCGAGCGCGACGTGTGCCTGATCCCTGTCTCCGCGCACGGCACGAACCCTGCCAGCGCCGTGCTGGCCGGATTCAAGGTCGTGGTCGTCGCCTGCGACGCGCGCGGCAACATCGACGTCGCTGACCTCGAGGCCAAGGCCGAGGCGCACAAGGCACGGCTGGGCGCGCTGATGGTCACGTATCCCTCGACGCATGGCGTCTTCGAAGAGCTCATCGCGCGCGTCTGCGCGATTGTCCACGGGCACGGCGGCCAGGTCTACATGGACGNNTGGACGGCGCGAACATGAACGCGCAAGTGGGGCTGACGCGGCCGGGCAACATCGGCGCAGACGTCTGCCATCTGAACCTTCACAAGACCTTTGCCATCCCGCACGGTGGCGGCGGGCCAGGCGTGGGACCGATCGCTGTGGCCGCGCACCTCGCGCCATTTCTGCCCGGACACCCTGTCACCGGGCTGGGTGGACGCGAATCGCTCGGCACCGTTTCCGCAGCGCCCTACGGCAGCGCGGGCATCCTGCCGATCTCATGGGCCTACATCGCGATGATGGGCGCCGAAGGACTGCGGCGCGCGACCGAGATCGCCATCCTGAACGCGAACTACATGGCCCGGCGCCTCGCGCCGCACTACCCCATCCTCTACACCGGGGCGCGCTCGCGCGTGGCGCACGAGTTCATCCTCGACTGTCGCGCGTTCAAGNNGAGCCGACCGAGAGCGAGTCGAAGGCTGAGCTGGACCGTCTGTGCGACGCGCTGATCTCGATCCGCGAGGAGATCCGCGCCATCGAACAGGGACAGAGCGACCGAGCGGACAATCTGCTGAAGCGCGCGCCGCACACCGTTCGCGCGGTCACAGCCGAGACCTGGGAGCGACCCTACACCCGCGAGCAGGCGGCCTTCCCAGCGGCCTGGACGCGTGAGCACAAGTTCTGGCCATCGGTCGCGCGCATCGACAACGTCTACGGCGATCGCAACCTTATCTGTATGTGCGGGCCGCTACAGGACGACACGCAGTCGTAGCTCCGGCCGCGCGACGCCTCGCCGCACCCTCGTCCCCTGTCAGACACGCTGACGTGTCCGGCCACACACGCCGCGGCCGCGCCAGTGCCGTAAAGCCTTCACATGTTGGCCCAGGGCGGTCGGCACGGCTCTCGCATACGCTTCGGTGGGGAGCAACGACGATGATCGAACTCGTGGTTCAACTCGGAACAACGGCGCTCAGCGTAGTCCTGGCCATTCTCCTGGCGCGCGGCGCGCTCACTGTCTGCCTGCGCCTCGCTTTCGGCCGCAGCCGAGTGTGAGCGGCTCGCGTCGGCCAGACCTCGCGAGAGACGCCCAGCTCCACGCCTGACCACGTCGGTCGTTGCTCTCCGCCACCCCACCTCAGCGCCGGCGCCGGCAGCATCTCAAGTCCCGGCGCTTCCCTAGTGTCGCGATAGAGTACAGGGGACCGCTGCGTCGAGGCGCGGCCGAACACGGAGGCGCACATGGAAGAGAACCTGGATCGAGAGCTGGCGGAACGCGTCGATCGCTACATCGAGGACCTCTTCGTACCACGCGATCCGGCGCTCGCTCAGGGCCTGGCCGAGGCAGACCAGGCCGGCCTGCCCGCCATCCAGGTCTCGGCCAACGAAGGCAAGCTGCTGTGCCTGATCGCGAAGATGGTCCGGGCAGAGCGCGTGCTCGAGATCGGGACGTTGGGCGGCTTCAGCACCACGTGGCTGGCGCGCGCCCTGCCTGCGAACGGGAAGGTCGTGACGCTCGAGATCGACTCGCGTCATGCGGACGTTGCCCGCAGGAACGTCGATCGTGCCGGTGTCGGTGGCCGCGTCGAGATTCGCGTGGGGCGTGCCACCGAGCTGCTCAGCCACATGATCGCGGAGCGCGAGGCGCCTTTCGATCTCGTCTTCATCGACGCCGACAAGGAGAGCTACTGCGAGTACCTCGAGCTGGGCCTACGGCTGACACGCCCAGGCAGCGTGATCCTGGCCGATAACGTGATTCGCGGTGGCCGCGTGCTCGAGGCAAATCCGTCGGACTCCAGGGTCGTCGGCGTCAAGAAGTACAACGAGGCAATCGCGCGCCACCCGCGCCTCGACTCCATCGTGCTGCCGATTGTCCGCAACAACCTCGACGGCCTGTCGATCTCAATCGTGCGCTGAGGCGCCGGGTCTGCCTGGCGCTACGTGAAGATCGACCGCAGCAGCAGGAACACCAGAAAGAGGACAGCGATCAGCGCCGCGACCAAACCCACCCCGGCCACCAGGTGACCGACGAGCCCGAGGCGAGACTCGACCGGCGGCCGACTGCCAATGGCCTCGTCGATCTCGCACAGCTCGAATAGGACGTCGGAGCCGTCGCTGAGCAAGTAGTCGATGTCCGGCTCGATCCGCGTGGGCGCCTGATCCGACGGAGGCAGGGGATTGAGCGCTGCTGCGAGAAGGTCGACGCCAAGGCGCAGGTAGCCCAGGCGGTTCCCAATGCTCGTGCGGCCGCCTGAATCACCGGCGAGCGTCAGGTGCGCGCCCTCACGCGGGATCAGGCTGTCGAGCCGTGCGACCAACTCGCGGAGCTGCGTCTCCCGCGGCTCTTCTAGTTCCATGCGCCCGCCTCCATGACCGCTTCGCCCCTGCAACTCATCGAGCCACGTCCTCAGTCGGTGCCCACGATCTTGCTGCGNNCGGCGGCCGACGACCCGGAACCCGCAGCGCTCCTGAAGAACCAGACTGGCCGCGTTCTCTGGAAACGCCGAGCCCTGCAGCGTCCAGATGCCGTGTGCCTCCGCGGATTCGACAAGGGCCGCCAAGAGTGCGCGACCAACACCTTGC
>PMCG01000337.1:11337-17728 GCA_003155335.1 Acidobacteriota bacterium | reverse complement strand
AAGCCGCGCACGTGGGTCCCTGCCACGCATACGTAGCAGGAGCCGATCTCGACGCCGGCCATCAGCTCCGCCTCTTCGACGACCTTCTTGATGGACTCGACGGTGGCCTCGAGGTTGATCACGACGCCTTTGCGCAGGCCGCGCGACTCGATCTGACCGATCCCGATCACGTCCAGCCGGCCTTCGTCCGTGATCTCGGCCACGATGGCGCAGACCTTATGGGTACCGATGTCGAGACCCACCACGAAACGGTCCTTCTTCTTGGCCAAACCGCACCTCCTCCGACAGCGGCGTCATGCGCCGCGACGTCAATACCGCACGACCTCCGTCAGACCACTGCGCGCCTCGCGCGTCCCGGCCGCGGCGCCTGTTTGCATCTCGTCCCCTGTCACGGACTCCACGGCCACGATGCGGGAATGAAAGCGTAGGTCGAAATACGCGGCACGCGGGCAGCGTTGGGCGAGTTCCTTACGCAATTGCAGGAACGTGGCGAAGCGCGAACGGTAGGGTGGGTTGGCCAGGCGCAGCACCTCGCCGCCGGAACGCAGCACCACCCGCAGCTCGCCGCCTTCGTCGACCGCGACCTCGGAGACTTCGCCGGCGAGATCTCCCAGGTCGTCCAAGAGCGCACCGGCGCGGGCTGCTCGCTCGGCGCGAGCCTCGGCGTCCAGGCCTTTGAGCCCGCGCACCACCGGCAGGTCGAAGCCTGCCGTGCGCGGCCCGTAGATGTCGATCAGAACGCCCCCGCTGTCCATGAGATAGAGTCGGTCCAGCTCAGCCAAAGCCAGGGGCATGCGCTCCTGGATCTCGACGGTCAGCGTGTCGGGAAGTGAACGTCGCACGCGCGCCGTCGCCACCCACGGAGAGGCCGCCAGACGACCCTTCAGGCGCTCGATGTCGAGGCACAGGATGTTCGTGCCCACGGCCGGGCCGAGGAGCTCGCGCACCTCCCCTACCGAGAGGCGGCTGTTGCCATGGACCTCGATATGCGCCACCTTGAGATACGTGCTCGTCGTCACCCGCGCGTAGACCATCCACAGTGCCGCGCTAGAAAGGACGCCGATGCCCAGCACTTGGAGGCTCAGCGTCAGCCGGCCGATGCGTCCACGGCGCGTCGCCCGTGCGCGGGCGCGGGTCTTGGGGCGAAAGAAGGCCGTCTCCTCCGCGACCGGCGAAAGCGGGAGGTCGAGCAAGTCCGTCTCCGCTACGCCGGGACGCCGCGGCGTTGCGCTCATCGCGCAGACCTCCTCACGCGCAGCACCTCTTCGCCGGCCGTCCAGACGCTGCCCGCGCCCAACGTGAGCACGACGTCGTCCGGGCGAGCCTCTGACACGAGCCGCTGCGTAGCGGATGGGAGCGGGCCCGCGTACGACGCTTGGCGATGGCCCTTCTCGACCAGGGCGTCGACCAAGGCCTCGGCCGTCACCCCTGGAATGGGCTTCTCGCTGGCGGGGTAGATGTCGGTCACAAGCAGGACGTCAGCGAGGTGGAAGGCGCGGCAGAAGTCGTCCCACAGCGCCTGTGTGCGCGTGAAGCGATGGGGCTGGAAGAGGACGACGGTGCGCCGCGCATCAGCGTATCGCCGCAGCGTCTCGAGCGTCGCACGTATCTCGGTGGGGTGGTGGCCGTAGTCGTCGACGACCGTGACCCCACCCGCCTCGCCGCGTATCTGGAAGCGACGGTCGACACCGCTGAAAGACTCAAGGCCAGCCGCGATGTGCTCGAAGGACACGCCCAGATCCAGACCCACGGCGACAGCCGCCAGGGCGTTCAGGACGTTGTGCGCGCCCGGCACTGCCAGGTGCACGGTGCCCAGCACGCGGTGGTCGGCAACAACCGTGAAGCGCGATTCCTGCCGTGCGACCTCTACGTCTCGGGCAGACACCTGCGCCTGCGGTGAGAGGCCATAGGTCACCACCCGGCGCTCCACCCGCGGCAGGATGTCCTGGGCCGGACCGTCGTCCAGGCACAGCACGACCGAGCCGTAGAACGGCACCTTGTTGACGAAACCCACAAAGGCGTCCTGAATGTCCTCGATGCCGCGGTAGTTGTCGAGGTGCTCACGGTCGATGTTGGTCACGACAGCGATGGTCGGGCTGAGCTTGAGGAAGGAGCGATCTGACTCGTCTGCCTCGGCCACCAGGAATTCGCCGCGGCCCAGCCGCGCTCCAGATCCGAGCACGCCGACTCGTCCTCCGACGACCACGGTGGGGTCCAGGCCGCCGCGATCGAGCACGAGCGCCGTCATCGAAGTCGTGGTCGTCTTGCCATGGCTGCCCGCAACCGCCACGCTGTACTTCAGGCGCATCAGCTCGGCCAGCATCTCCGCGCGCGGGATGACGGGGATCCCTGTGTGCCGCGCCTCCAGCACCTCCGGGTTGTCGGGGGCCACCGCCGTCGAGACCACAACGACGTGCGCGCCTGCCACGTGCGCGCCGGCGTGGCCTTCCAGTATCCGAGCGCCGAGCGCCGCCAGGTGGGCGGTCGTCGCGCTGCGCTTGAGATCCGATCCGGATACGGTGTAGCCGAGGTTGAGCAGGACTTCCGCGATGCCGCTCATGCCGGAGCCGCCGATCCCCACGAAATGCACGTGCTGGATCCGCCTAAGCATCGCGCGTGCTCCCTTCCTGCGGGGGCTCGACGCTGCCGAGCAGAAGATCCGTCACGCGGGCGGAAGCATCCGGCCGCGCCAGTGCGCGCGCCGCCTGTTCCATGGACGCCAGGCGCGCACGGTCATCGATGATCGCCCGTACGGCAGCGGAGAGCGTCTGTCCGCTCAGCTGTGGCTCGTCAATCACGACAGCGGCCCCCGCGGCCGCGAACGCGCGCGCGTTGACTCTCTGGTGGTCGCCTGCTGCCCGGGCGAAGGGCACGAGGATCGCTGCCCGGCCTGTGGCGGCCAGCTCGGCGCAGGTGGTCGCTCCGCTGCGCGAGATGACCAGGTCCGCCCGCGCGTAGCGGCGATCCATGTCGTCGATGAACGGCAAGACCTCATCCCAATCCCGCCGCCCCGCTGCCTTGTAGCCCGCGACGACCTCAGAGTGCATAGCGGCGCCCGTCTGATGGACGATGCGCAGGCGGTCCGCGCCCGGCAGGTGCGGCAGGGCCAGAAGCAGCGCCTGATTGAGCACGCGCGAGCCTTGGCTACCGCCGAATGCCAGCAGCGTGAAGGGCGCGCCGTGCGCCCGCGTCGGCAGGTGCGCGAGCTGACTGCGAACGGGATTGCCCGTCAGTACTCCCTTGTGCCCAAAAGCGCGGCATGCCTCCTCGTAGCCGCAAGCNNCCGCCCACGCCGAGCACGGCATCGGGCCGCAGACGTAGCACGAGCACGAGCGCCCGCAACAAGCCGTAGGGGAGAGCGAGCAGTCCCAGCAGTGTGCGCGCCCAGCCCACCCCGATGAGCGGGCGGATCGGCAGGAGCGCCAGTTCGTGACCCGCGCGCGGCACGAGACGGCCCTCCAGGCCGCGGCGCGTGCCCACGAAGACGATGCGCCTGGCGGGATCGCGCCTCTCGATTTCCTGCGCCACGGCGATCCCCGGGAAGATATGGCCCCCTGTCCCGCCAGCGGCGATCAGCGTCGTCGGACCCGCGGAGCGGGCAGGCGGGCTGTGGCTCTCGCTAGTCGGCATGCTGGGAAACACTCAGAATCAGGCCCATCGCCGCAAGCGTCAGCAGCAGCGAGGTGCCGCCGGCGCTGATGAACGGCAGTGGGATGCCCTTGGTGGGTAGGAGCCCGAGCACGACGCTGACGTTGGTCAGTGCCTGGATCACGATGGCGCAAGTCAGGCCCTGCGCCAGCAACATGCCGAAGCGATCGGGCGCGTGCAGCGCCGCGCGCGTGCCACGCCAGAGGAGCAGCAAGAAGGCCACGACCACGGCCAGCGCGCCGATCAAACCGAGCTCCTCGGCGATGACAGCGTAAATGAAGTCGCTCGATGGATAGGGGAGATAGAACAGTTTCTGTCGCCCCTCCATGAGCCCGACGCCTGTCACCCCGCCGGTGCCCACGGCGATCAAGCTCTGGATGACCTGATAACCGGCGCCGCGCGCGTCGGCGAAGGGATTCAGATAGGAGAGGATGCGCTCGCGGCGGAACGGCATGAACAGGATCGCCTGGCACAAACCTGCCAGGCTCACCGCCCCGAGGACCGCGAAGTAGCGCAGGCGCAGCCCTGCGAGAAAGAGCATCACCGCGCCGATCACCACCACCGTCGCGGCGGTGCCCAGATCCGGCTCGATGTATATCAGGTACGCCAGCCAGGCGAGGAAGACGAATGCCGGGAAGACCGAAAGCAACAGATCGTTGATGCGCTCGCCTTTCCGGTGGATGTGGTATGCCAAGAAGAGCACCGCGGAGAACTTGGCCAGTTCGGAGGGCTGGAATGAGATGCCCAGCACTCTCAGCCACCGGCGCGCGTCGTTCACCGGCGGCAGGAACAGCACCACCACGAGGAGCAGCGTGGCAGCGACGGCGAAGGAATAGACCACCTCGGGCCGATTGAGCTTGCGATAGTCGAAACGCATGGCCGCGACGAGCAGCACCATCCCGAAGGCAGCGCAGAGCAGCTGACGCACGAGAAAATGGTAGGGATTCCCGTACTTCTCCTGCGCCGCGGCAGAGGAGGCGCTCCAGACCATGACCTGGCCGAAGCCGAGCAGGGCGATGGCCACCGCGAAGAGGGTCTTGTCTGTCGAGAGCTTCTTGGCCATCAGCGCGCCTCACCGCCGAGATCGCGCCGCTCGGCGAATCGCCGCACCTCTTGCTTGAACGCGTGTCCGCGCTGAGCGTAGTCCTCGAACATGTCAAAGGACGCACAGGCCGGCGCCAACAATACGACGTCGCCCGCTGTCGCGGCCTTCCGGCCTTGCGCCACCGCAGCCGCGAGTGAAGCGCAGGGTACGACCGTGACGGCTGGGGAGAGCGCGTCGACAAAGTGCGCCTGCGCCTCGCCGATCGCGAGGACCAGCTTGGCGCGCCCGCGCGCGGCCTGGGCCAGCCGCGCGAGATCGCCCCCCTTGAAGCGGCCTCCCATGATGGCGATGACAGGCCGGTCGAAGGCCTCCAGGCTCTTGCACGCCGCCTCGACATTGGTCGCCTTCGAGTCGTTGAAGTAGCGCACGCCGTCGATCTCAGCCACGAACTCGAGCACGTGCTCCGCACCTTCGAAGCTCTCGACCGCACCCTGGATGGCCGCCGGCGATGCGCCCATCAACCGCGCGGCGGCAGCCGCAGCGAGCAGGTCGTCCGCCAGATGCGCTCCCGGCAGGCTTACCGCGGTGCGCGCGAAGAGTGTCTCTTCCTGCCCGAGATGGCGCAGCCTTGCCAGCCCCTCGTGGAAGAAGGCCGCGTCTTCAGCGTGGCGTGCGTCGTCGCCGAAGCCAAGCAGCTGCGCGCGCCCTGCGCGCGCGAGAGCGAGCAGGCGCGGGTCGCCCGCGTTGATGATCGCCCAGTCCTCGGCCGTCTGGTTGAGGAAGATGCGGGCCTTGGCCGTCGTATAGACATCGAAGCTCAGATGTCGATCAAGATGGTCGTCCGAGAGATTGAGGAAGACCGCCACGCGCGGGTGCAGTGAGCGAACCCCTTCGAGCTGGAAGCTCGAGGCCTCGATCACGAAGACCGTTTGCGCGTCGCTGTCTTCGACGCACCCAATCGCCGGCTGCCCGATGTTGCCGCAGACGCGGACGTCGCGACCCGCTGCGCGCAGCATGGCACCGACAGCCGCGGTCGTCGTCGATTTGCCCTTGGTGCCGGTGATCGCGACCACCTCGCCCACCAGGTACCGACACGCCAGCTCCAACTCGGCGATGACGTCGATGCCCTCGCCACGCGCGCGCACCAGCTCCGGAAGGTCCCAGGGCACGCCCGGCGAGACGACCACGAGCGACGCGGCGAGCAGAGTCTCGACGCGATGTTCGCCCGTCTCGAGGCGAACTCCCTGGGCCTCGAGGGCACGCGCCTCAGGCGTGAGCGCCTCGCGTGGCTTGAGGTCGCTGGCGATCACACGCGCGCCACGGGCGGCGAGAAAGGCNNTCCAGCGCCTCATGAAATGCCTAGCGCAGCTTGAGCGTGGTCAGGCTCAAGAGCGCGAAGATGAAGCCCACGATCCAGAAACGGATGATGACCTGCGGCTCCTTCCAACCCAGGAGCTCGAAGTGGTGGTGCAGCGGCGCCATGCGGAAGATGCGTCGGCCCGTCAGCTTGAAGGAGGCCACCTGCAGGATCACCGAGAGCGCCTCGACGACGAAGAGCCCGCCCACCATGAACAGCAGCAACTCCTGCTTGATGAGGATGGCCACGGTCCCGAGCGCGCCGCCGAGGCTGAGACTCCCGACGTCGCCCATGAAGACCTGCGCCGGATAGCAGTTCCACCACAGGAAGCCCATGGAGGC
>PMCG01000337.1:9084-11307 GCA_003155335.1 Acidobacteriota bacterium | reverse complement strand
GCCAGCCCGTCGAGTCCGTCCGTGAGATTGACGGCATTGGTCGCTGCAACCAGGACCAGCACGGCAAAGAGGATGTAGAGCACACCGACGTCCGGCATGAGGTTCTTGAAAAAAGGGAAGACGATGCGCGTGGAGTACGAGAGCGGTTCGAGGCGCGCCAGGGCGTAAAGCGACCCGCCGACGATCAGGCCCACGACAACCTGTCCGACGAGCTTGTGCCGCCCCGGCAGGCCGAGGCTGCGCTTCTTGACCACCTTGATGTAGTCGTCGGCAAAACCGATGGCGCCGCAAGCGAGCGTCGCGAAGAGCAACAGCGCCACCTTGTAGTTGGTCAAGTCGGCCCAGAGCAGAGTCGGGATGACGATGCCGCCGAGGATGAGCACTCCGCCCATCGTGGGCGTGCCGGCCTTCGTCTTGTGCGCCGCGGGCCCCTCCTCGCGAATGAACTGTCCCACCTGCAAGCGCCTGAGGCGCTCGATGATCCACGGCCCGAGCAGCAGCACGAGCAGCAGCGCCGTGAGCGCAGCGACAGCCGTGCGGAAGGTGACGTAGCGCACGACGTTGAGAATCGAGATCTGATGACGAAAGGCTGATAGGAGGTGGTAGAGCATCGGACTAATCTCCAGCCATTCCGAAGCACGTCACGAGCGCTTCCACGATGCCCTCGGCCCTCATTCCACGCGAGGCCTTGACCAGCACGGCATCGCCAGCGCGCACGATTTCCGGCGCCGCAAGGGCCGCAGCGCGGCTGTCGCCGAAGTGATGCAGCGTGCGCAGACCGCGATGGCGCGCGCCCTCGACGAGCTCCGCTCCCAGCGCTCCGACGCCGACCAGTACGTCGATGCCAGCGGCGACGTGCTCCCCCACCTCGCGGTGCAGCGAGGCCGCGCTTGGGCCCAGCTCGAGCATGTCGCCGAGAAACGCCACGCGGCGCCGCGGGCCACTGGCTGCCAGCACGCTCGCGGCGGCTTCGACCGCGACCGGATTGGCGTTGTAGCTGTCGTCGATCAGCAGCACATCCTGACCCAGCCGCAGCGTTCGCCCGCGGTGTTCGGCAGCCCCCATGCGCGGAGCCGCGGCCGCGATCGTTGGCAGGTCGACGCCCAGGCGGAGCGCTACCGCGGCGGCAGCCAAGAAGTTCCGCATGGCGTGCGTACCGGCCAGTGGCAATCGCACGTGCTCGCGCNNGCTCGCCGATCGCGCGCAGGCGCGGGTCGTCGCGGTTCAGCACGGCAGCCCCCGCAGGGCTCAGCCCCTCGAAGATCTCGGCCTTGGCGCGCGCGATCTCGTCCAGCGAGGAGAAGAATTGCAGGTGCACCGGTGCCACATTCGTGATCAGCGCCACGTCTGGACGGGCGATCGCGGTCAGACGCGAAAGCTCGCCGGGCGCAGACATCCCCATCTCAACAACGGCGGCGGTGTGTTCGGGGCGCAGGCGCAGCAGTGTCAGGGGCAGGCCGATGTGGTTGTTCAGGTTGCTCTGGGTCTTCAGGACCGCGCCACGCGTCTCAAGCAGAGCCGCCGCCATCTCCTTCGTCGTGGTCTTGCCCACGGAGCCGGTGATGCCGACCACAGGGATGCTCACCGCGCTGCGCGCGCGGCCGGCCAGGTCGCCCAGCGCTCTGAGCGTGTCTTCGACGCGCAGCAGCGGCAGACCGGCCGGCGCGGCGACGTCGCGCTCGACGACCGCTGCGCTGGCGCCACGTTCCGCGACCGCGGGCAAGTAGTCGTGACCGTCAAAGTGCGGCCCCCTGAGAGCGACGAACAGTTCGCCTGTGCGGAGCGCGCGGGAGTCTGTCGACACACCGGCGAGAGGTCTGCCGGGCGGCAGGGCAGTGCCGACCCAGGCACCCCCCATCGCCGTGCGCGCCTCATCGAGTGTGATCATTGGGGCCCTGGCCCTTTGGTATCCGCGCCTGCGCCCCGTTCTCCCAGGAGTTCACGCACGACCTGCCGATCGTCGAAAGGGACCGTGCGATCGCGCAGCACCTGCACGGTCTCGTGGCCCTTGCCGGCGATGACGACTGCATCCTGCGCGCCGGCCATGTCCAGCGCGCAGCGGATGGCCTCGCGACGATCGACGATGGCCAAGCGCCCGCTCTTGCGGCCGCCGTTCATGCCGAGCTGAATCTCCTCGATGATCGCCTCCGGTGGCTCGCTGCGAGGGTTGTCCGAGGTCACGATGACCACGTCGCTCAGCCGCGCCGCCACGGCGCCCATCAG